>JBEBJW010000492.1:0-5765 GCA_040079715.1 Myxococcota bacterium
AGCGGCACCTTCACCCGGAACCGCTGCTCGATCGCGCCGGCCAGCTCGACCCGCTGGAGCGAGTCGAGCGCGAACCGGCCGACCGGCGTGTCGAGCGACACCGTCGCTTCGGGGACCCCGGCCCGCGCGGCCAGCTCGGCCAGCACGAACCGGTGGACCTCGGTCACGCCAGGGTCGGTCGCGCCAGGGTCGGTCGCGCCAGGGTCGGTGGCGCAAGGGTCGGTGGCGCCAGGGTCGGTCGCGCCAGGGTCGGCACCGGTCGGCCGGGTCGGGGTGACGGGGGTTCGAGCGACGTTGGCGTTCGCGACATCAGGTGCGACGTTGGCGTTCGCGGCGCTGGCGTGCGGCCCTGCGACGCCGGCGAGGAGCGCCTGATGGACCACGGCGAGCTCGCCGGCCTGCCACGCCGCCCGGCACGCCCGCCGTTGGACCTTGCCGCTGGACGTCTTCGGCAGCGACCGCGGGGCGAGCAGGATCACCGCGTCGAGGGCCACGTCGTGGTCGGCCGCCACCGCCGCCCGGATCGCCTCGACCACTGCACCCGGGTCCTCCGGGGGCCGCCCGACCTCGATCGCGACCACCGCGCGCTCCTCGCCGTCGCGGTCGATCGCGAACGCCGCGCTGCACCCGAGCCGCAGCGCCGGGTGGGCGAGCTCGGCGGTCCGCTCGAGGTCCTGGGGGTAGTGGTTCCGCCCGCGGAGGATCAGCAGGTCCTTCGACCGCCCGGTGACGAACAGCGCGCCGTCGCGGACGAACCCGAGGTCGCCGGTGCGAAGGAACGGCCCCTCGCCGGTGTCGGCGGTGGTGGCGGCGAACGTGGCGGCGCTGAGCTCGGGCTTGTTCCAGTACCCGTCGGCCACGCTGTCGCTGCGGACCCAGATCTCCCCGACGGCCCCGAGCGCCGCGGGGACGCGGGTCTCGGGGTCGACGATCCACACCGACCCCGGCGCGAACGTGCCCGACTGCGACAGCTCGCGCCCGTCGGAGGCCCCCGCCTCGGTCGGCTCGACCCGGCGCCGCTCGAGTGCGGGGGTCGAGAACCAATGCGGTCGGGGGTCCCGCCCGGCCGACACCAGCAAGGTGCCTTCGGCCAGACCGTAGCACGGCAGGAACGCATCCGGCGCGAACCCGCACGGGGCGAACGTCTCGGCGAACCGCCGCATCGTGTCCGGCCGGATCGGCTCGGCTCCGTTGAACGCCACCCGCCAGCTCGACAGGTCGAGGCTCGCGAGCGCGCGGGGGGTCACCTTTCGGACGCACAGGTCGAACGCGAAGTTCGGGCCTCCGCTCACCACACCGCGGTGCTCGGACACCGCCTCGAGCCACCGGAGCGGGTCGCGGAGGAACTCGAGCGGCGACAGCAGCACGCACCGCCCGCCGAGCCACAGCGGCTGGAGCACGTTCCCGATCAGGCCCATGTCGTGGTACAGCGGGAGCCACCCGACGATCACGCTGTCGCGGTCGGTGCCGAACGCCCCCTGGATCGCGGCCTCGTTGTGCAGCAGGTTCCCGTGGGTGACCCGGACCCCCTTCGGGTCGGCCGTCGAGCCGGAGGTGTACTGGAGGAACGCGACCGCGCGCCGATCGAGGGCCGGCGGACTCCACCCGTCGGCGAGGCCCGGATCCACGGTGTCGGTCGCCAGCCAATCGAGCGGGTGGGACCCGAGCAGCGCCCGCCCGAGCTGCTCGATCGGGGTGGTCGCCAGCGCGAATCGCGGCCGGGCGTCGTCGAGGATCGACAGGAACCGCGTCAGCGGCTTGTCCGGACGCGGCGGGTACACCGGGACCGCGATCGCGCCGGCGTACAGGCACCCGAAGAACCCAGCGACGTACTCGAGCCCGGGCGGGTACAGGAGCAGCACCCGCTCGCCGGCGGCCCCACGCGCCTGGAGCGCCGCGCCGATCGCCCGCGCCCGCCGGTCGAGCTCCGCGAACGTCAGCGACACCGAGCCGGCGCGCCCGTCGTTCAGGAACGTGTAGCCGCCCGTATCCGCTGTGTCGTCAGCGCGGGTCCGGAGGAGGTCCACCACCGAGTCGTGCGAGGTCACGTCAGCTTCCCCAGTAGGAGGTCCACTTGAGCGAGAGCGTCCGGCCGTCGAGCCACGGACGCGGGTCCCCGACCGTGCGGAGATCGCGCTCTTCCTGGTAGATCAGGTACAGGTAGGCGTTCGGCTGGTAGCTCCACTGGAGCAGCCCCTGGCCGAGCAGCCGGTCGTCGGACGCGAGCTCGAACGTGCCCCGGACCGACAGGGTCCGCGACGGCGACACCGTCAGCGAGCTGTTCACCACGTTGCTGACGAACGCGCCGACCGGGACCGTCACCTGTTGGCGTTCCCAGTTGACGTCGAGCGACACGCCGCGGACCGGCCGGAGGTAGCCGATCAACCGCGTCCGGAACCGGAACCCGCCGAAGAACGGGCCCGGGTCGACCCACACGATGGCGCCGTACGGCCGGTCGAAGTCCGACCCGTACACCACGAGGTTGCTGACGAGCTGGTAGTCGCCGGGCGGGATCACGACCCCGGGGTACAGCTCGAACGGCTCGGTGAACACCTCGCGGTCGGCGGTGATCAGCACCGCGAGGCTGTGGCCGCTCGCCATCGGGGCGAACACCTCGCCCTGGACGAGCTGGGACTGCAGCTCGCCGTCCCGGCCGATCACCCGGTCCCCGTTGGCCGCGAGGTAGATCCGGTTCAGCTCGCCCGGTGGCGTCAAGATCACGATCGGAGACAGCTGGAGCTTGCGCATCCCGCTGCGGGTGACGAACCCGAGCTCCGGCCGGAAGTTCTCGCCGATGTCGGTCGCGACCGCGTGGACCTCGAGGTGGGCGGTCTGGAGCAGCGCGTCGGCGTTCAGCGCCCAGTCGTCGCCGACCGGCGCGTCGGAGGCGAGGGTCCGGGCGGCGTACCCGCCGACCCGCAGCGCCGGGCCGAGCTGGAGGTTCAGGTCGGCGGCCGCGCCCCGGTCGTACCCGCCGTCGGCGTCCTCGCGGTCGGTGCCGATCACCCCGACGCTCGACGACCCGAACAGGTCGGTCTTCGCCCGGAGGACGGACACGTTGCTCAGCGGCTCGTCGAGCCCGGTCACCGGGTCGTCGACCGCCGCGGTGGTCAGGTTCATCGCCGCGACCGACAGCGGCCCCGCCCGGCCGGTGATCCGCGCCCCGCCGAGGATCGGCACCGGCTGGACCCCGTCGGCGGCGAGCCCGACGGTCCGCGTGTCGAACATCACGAACCGCTCCGGGATCTCGAAGAACGACTCCGGGCGGTCCCCGACGTAGAACAGGTCGGCGCCCTCGCGGAAGAACTGGCGCTGCTCGGGCAGGAGCACCCCGAACCGGTTCACCCCGATCACGCCGGTCACGAGCTGTGGGACCTCGGACTCGGAGAAGTCGGGGTTCGCGGTGAGGTCCGCCACGAGGGACGGGGTGAGCGCGATCTTCACGTCGCCGCCGCCGGTCGCGACCGGGCCGAGGGGCTCGTCGCCGCGGCTCGCCGCCCCGAGCGACACGTACGGGCGGACCTCCACCCGCCCGCCGGCCTCGACCCCGGAGAGCCCGTCGAGCTCGCCGTACCGCGACACCCGGTACGCGGCGGTCGCCAGCCCGGAGTCGTTCGCCATCGGCGCCCAGAACGACAGCTCCTGGGCCCGGGACACGAACCGGCCGATCTGGAGCCCGAACGTCGGCGCGTCCCCCTCGAACCGGAGGGTCGAGAACGGGATCGCGAGCTCGACCGTCCACCCGCCCGCGTCGCGGCTCGTCTCGACGGCCCACACGCCGTCCCAGTCCCACCGGACCTCCTCCCCGTCCGCGCGGACCGTGCCGTCGGTCTTCGCGCCGTACGGGTTGGTCACGAACAGGAACGCGTTGGTCCGGTCGTGGAACGTGTCGAGGTGGACCTCGATCCGGTCGTCGTTGGCCAGATCGCTGTCCTCGCGGAGCGCCCGGGCGATCAGCCGCTCGGGCTCGTCGCACCGGACCCCGAGGTACAGCGTGGTCGCGTCGTACCCGACGTGGACCACGGTGGCGTGGGTCGCGGGGTCGCCCTGGACCGGGAAGAACTGGGTGAACCCCCCGGTGGTGGCCGCGGCGGTGGCCCATGCGGGCTCGTCGAGGATCCCGTCGATCCGGGGCGGCTCGGCGAACCGGGTTGCGGCGAGGACCAGCGGGCTCACGTCGTCACCGTCGGGACCGGCCGGTCGAGCGCCCACAGGGACCGCATCGTCGCCGCGACCCCGGCGAGGGCGGCGAGCGCGACCCCGAGGCCGACGACCAGCGCCCCGAGTCCGTCGACGCCGAACACCCGGTCGGACAGCCAGCCGGCGAGCACCTGGGCGACCGGCAGCACGCACCACGCCGAGAACTGGACCGCGGCGAACAGCCGCCCGTGCCGCTCCGGCGGGGTCGACCGGTGCAGCACGGTGGTCGACAGGCTCCCGAGCAGCGCGAGCCCGACCCCCGATCCGAACCAGCACCCGGCGACGACCGGGATCCAGGGGACGAGGCCCGAGATCGCCATCGTCACGCCGAGCACCGCCAGCATCGCGACCATCCCGGTGACCGGCGACCCGGCCCCGATCCGCCCGGACAGGGCCGCGCCGGTCAGGGTCCCGACCGCGAACGCCGCGTACAGGCCGCCGAGGGTCCCGGGGTCGGCGAACCCGAGCACGTACGGCTGGGCGACCACCGCGTACATCCCGTACACGAAGTTGAACGCGGTTCCGAGGAGCACGAACCGCAGGAGCTCGTCGCGGGCGCGCAGGTCGCGCAGGCCGCCCGCGAGCTGGTCCCACACGGTGGCGGCGCCGGTGGGGGCTGCGCCGGCGAGCGCCCGCCGGTGGGTCGCGGTCCGGGTTGCGAGGACCCCGATCGCCACTGCGTACGAGGCGAGGTCGAGCGCGAGCACCGTCGTCAGGCCGGTCAACGCCAGCAGCCCGCCGCCGATCACCGGCCCGAGCAGCTCGCCGACCGAGCCAGCCGCGCTGACCCATCCGTTCGCCGCGGGCAGGGCGTCCGGCTCGACGAGGCGCGGGATCGTCGCGTTCACCGCCGGGAGTTGCAGCGACGACGCGACGGAGAACCCCGCCGACGCGAGCGCGTAGGTCCACCGGTCGGGCGGCCCGAGCTGCGGGAGGGTCGCGGCGGCGATCAGCGCGGCGACGACCAGCGCGCCGACGAGATCGCCGAGGATCACGAACCGGAGCGGACCGTACCGGTCGACCGCCGCCCCGACGACCGGGGTCAGCAGCAGCCCGGGGACGAACCCGGCGACCAGGACCAGCGACAGGTCCGAGACCTGGTGGTCGTGGGAGTATACCACGAGCCCGAGGGCGAACCGGGTCGCGGCGGACCCGGTGAGGGTGACCGCTTGGGCCACGATCAGCGGGGTGATCGCGGCGGAGCTCCGCCGGGGTCCGGGTTGCATCGGGGCCGTGTAAGCGCGGCGGGACGCCCACCGCCGGCCCCGGTGAACTTCTGTGAACTTCGCTCAACCTGGGCGAAGAAGGCGTGACACGGAGGAGAACATTGCAAAGACGGGAACACGGTCTCGTTACGGTTACAGCGGCTCGTCGGGCCGGCGGATAAGGTTGGGCGGATGTCGACGCAGATCGGAACTCGCCGGGTGGACCTCGAGCGCGGCGACGTGGAAGGCCACGGGGCGCTCGGGCGGCGCGAACTCGCGCTGCTGAAGTACTTCCTCGACCACCCGGACCGGGTGATCGCCCAGGACGTGCTGTTGACCGAGGTCTGGGGCTACTCGATC
>JBEBJW010000493.1:0-5760 GCA_040079715.1 Myxococcota bacterium
GCCGTGCCGCGCGCCCCGAGGTCTGTGAGAGGATCCCGGGCGCGAGCCCTCGTGCCGGCATGGCCCGTGCAGACACGGGCGGCGCCGGAGGCCCGATGGCGCGGGTGTGGGCGGTGGACGACCATCGGGTGTCGCTCGACGCGATGGCGGAGATCGCGGCGCGGGCGGGCCACGAGGTGGCGCGGTTCGACAGCGCCGAGGCGTTGTTCGCCGCGCTGAGCGCGGAGCCTGCGCCGGACGTGGTGATCACCGACCTCCGGCTCCCGGGCGCCGACGGGCAGGCCGTGGTCACCGCGGTGAAGCGGCGGGAGCCCGCGGCCGAGGTGGTGGTGGTCACCGCGTTCGGGTCGATCGACGACGCGGTCCGCGCGATCCGCGCCGGCGCGTTCGAGTTCCTGTTGAAGCCGCTGTCGATCGAGCGGGTCGAGGTGGTGCTGCGCAACGCGGTGGACCGCGCGGGGCTGGCGCGGGCGCTGGCGGCGGCGCACACCGAGAACCGGGCCCTCCGCGACCTCGCCGCCCCGTCCGACCTGGTGTGGCGCAGCGCGCGGATGGCGGAGGTGCTCGACCGGGTTCGGCGGGCGGCCGACTCGGACGCCACCGTGGTCCTGCTCGGCGAGAGCGGGACCGGCAAGGAGCGGCTCGCGCGGCGGGTCCACGACGGTTCGCCCCGGGCGTCTCGGCCGTTCGTGCCGGTCCACCTGGCGGCGCTGGCCGAGGGCGTGCTCGAGAGCGAGCTGTTCGGCCACGAGAAGGGCGCGTTCACCGGCGCGACCGCTCGCCACCCCGGCCGGTTCGAGCAAGCGCACGGGGGCACGCTGTTCCTCGACGAGGTCGCGGAGATCGACCTCCGGGTCCAGGTGAAGCTGCTCCGGGTCCTGCAGGAGCGCACGGTCGAGCGGGTCGGCGGGCGGACCTCGGTGCCGATCGACGTCCGGCTGGTGGCCGCGACCCACAAGGACCTCGAGCGCGAGGTCACCGACGGGCGGTTCCGCGAGGATCTGTTCTATCGGCTGGACGTGGTCCGGATCGTGGTCCCGCCGCTGCGCGAGCGCCGCGAGGACATCCCGGTGCTGCTCGGCGCGTTCCTCGAGCGGTTCGCGGTGCGGTACGGTCGGCCGGTGCCGGACGTGGGCCCCGACCTGCTCCAGGCGTTGCTCGCGTGGGACTGGCCCGGGAACGTCCGAGAGCTCGAGAACGCCGCCGAGCGGCTGGTCGTGCTGGGACGGGGGACAGTGACCCTCGACGACATCCCGGCGCGGATCGCGCGCCGCCCCGCGACCGCCGAGGTGCCGCCGGGCGACCTCGACCTGACCGCGTACCTCGAAGACCTCGAGCAGACGCTGCTGCGCAGGGCCCTCACCCGCAGCGGGGGCAACAAGGCGCAGGCGGCGCGGTCCCTCGGGCTGTCACGCGAGGCGCTCCGGTACAAGCTGCAGAAGTACGGGATCGACGGGGAATGACCGCGCACGAACCGTCGGGCTACGGGGGCAGCTCGTAGTGGGTCACCCGGTCGACCAGCGCCCGCGCCGGATCGCCGGCCGGCACCCCGGACAGCAGCTCGCTCAGGTCCGACAGCAGGCGCGGCGAGTCCGCGACCTTGTCGTGGTCGAGCAGATCGACGTACAGCTTGCTCGCGTCCACGATGTCGAGCTGGGGCCGCTCCAGCGCGGTGATCGTGTCCGGCCGGCAGCTCCCGAGCCGATCGTAGCCGCCGTGGACCCCGCGCGACACCTTGAGCGCCCGATCGTCCGACGCGCAGTACACCGTCACCCGACGCGACGCCTCGAGCGACAGGTCGAGGTACCGCCGGCCGTACACCGCCGCGTCGACGTCCGGGGCGGCGAACACGAGATCGTCGAGCGGGTGCCGGAGCGCGTCGCGGCGGTCGAGGTCGACCAGCGCGTCCACCACCACCCGCGACCCCATCGAGTGCGCCAGCACGTTGACCGGAGCACCGCCGGTGCCGGACAACAGCTGATCCAGCAGGTCCGCGAACAGCGACGACGACCGGGCCGCCGCGTTCTCGTCGTAGGTGTACTTCGCGGACGAGAACCACTCCCCGCCGTGCGACGGCCAGGCGAACAGCACCGGGACGATCGGCCCGTCGAGGTCGTGGACGATCTGGGCGGTCCGGCGCGCGGCGTAGTCGAACGAGTTGTTGTAGCCGTGAACATAGGTCAACAGCTCGGCGCTCGGGCCGGCGGCGCGCAGCTCCCCGGCCACCGCGATCAGGAACCCCTCCTCGGTCAGCGGCTCGATCGCGGTGACCACCAGCTCCCGCTCGAGCGCCCCGACCGGGTGGCGGGCCGGGATGTGGACGGTCGCGATCCCGTACCCGAGCCGATCCGCGTCCCGGGCGACGAACAGCCCGTCGACCGACCGGCGGTTGGTCGCGAACAGCACGCGGACATCGCGCTCCGGCTCCTCCCACGCCTCGAGCACCCGGAGCACGCACACCTGGCGCGAGCGGGCGTCGATCAGTCCGCGCTCGGCCTTCGCCCGGACCTTGTCGAGGTCGGGATCCCCCGGCGTGCCGTCGCACGCCGTCCATCGCTGCTCGGCGACCTCGGTCTTCCGGGTCAGCCGCTCGCCCTTGCGGGACAGTCGCTCGAACGCGGGGTCGGGATCCGCCGCGAACGCCATCGAACACAACCAGTGAATCATCACGACGGTGGACTATCCGACCCGGAACCCCGCGCGCTTTCCCGCGGTGACGGATCGGGGTCGGTCGCCCCGCCCGTCTCCGGCGTGGCCGTTCCGCGCTCACAGAACTGTGAACCACCGGCTCGAGGCGCCCCGTTACCGGTGCGTCCGGAGGCACCGATGGTGATCTGGTGGATGCTCGGCGGTTGCGGCTCCCCTTCGCCCGGGGCCCAGAACAGCGACGCCGACGCCGACGCCGACGCCGACGCCGACGCCGACGCCGACGCCGACGCCGACGCCGACGCCGACGCCGACGCCGACGCCGACGCCGACACGGACGCCGACCCGGGGACCCCACCGTCGGAGCTGACGATCGACGCCGTCGCCCCGGCCAGCGCCGGCCGTCCGAACCTGCTGGTGGTCACCGGAGCGGATCCGGCGGCCGAGATCCGCGTCTCGTCGAGCTACCTCCCGCAGGAGGACGTCCCGGGGTGTGCCGGGCTGACCCGCGACCGCGTCACCGACGCCGCGGTGGCGGACCCCACCGGCCGCGCGACCGTCCTGCTCGACATCGACGACACGTTCGTCGGCCAGTCGGTGACGTACACCGTCGTCCAGCCGATCGGGTGTCGGGTGAGCGCCTCGGTGGAGGTGACGTTCCGGACGCCGGGGGACCGATCGATCGACGACGCGGACGTGGGGCTCACCGCGACCGACACGGTGGTCGACCTGGTGGCGGTGCTGGGCGACGTCGACGGCGACGGGATCGCCGACCTCGGCGTCGCCGGCGAGTCCTGGCGCTCTCCGTCGACCAGCGTGTACGTGGTCCACGGCCCGATCACCGGCGCCCACCCGATCGACCGCGATGGGGTGCCGTTCACCACCGAGCCCGGCTACACCGACGGCGGACCGATCACCGGCCCCGGCGACGTGAACGGCGACGGTCTCGACGACCTCCTCGTCGGGACGGACGGGGGCTCGGACTCCCCCGAGAGCGCGTTCCTGATCTGGGGACCCGCAGACCGCGGGCGGTCCCTCGCCGACGCCGACGCCATCGTGCGGACGGTCCACCCCGGCGACGCGGCCGGATCGGTGCTCGCTGGCGGCGACCTCGACGGTGACGGGTACGCAGACCTCCTCCTCGGCGCGCCGGGAGGCGGCGCCGACGACGAGGGCGTCGTGTACTGGGTGCGGGGCCCGATCGTGGGTGAACACGGGCTCGACGAAGCCGAAGCGTCGCTCACCGGGGCGTCGCCGGGCGAGATCGCCGGGTTCGCCCTCGCCACCGTCGGCGACGCGAACGGGGACGGGTTGACCGACCTGCTCGTCGGCGCGCCCGGGATGCAGCTCGGGGCCGTGCAGACCGGCGGCGCGTACCTGCTGTTCGAGCCGATCCCGGGCGACCTCGCGCTCGACGTCGTGGCCGACGGGACGTTGTACGGAGACGAGCACGACGAGGACGCGGACGCGGTCGGGTACCACCTCGGGGGCGGCGACCTCGACGGCGACGGGTACGCCGACCTGGTGGTCGCGGGGTACGACGGCCCCGTGTACGTCGCGGGCGGGCCCGGCGCGGCGGATGTGGCGCTGGCGGAGGAGGCCGTCGGCGTGGTGGACCCGGGCGCCACCCACCAGGTGACCACCGGGGTCGGGGTCACCGACCTCGACGGGGACGGGTTCGCGGACCTGACCATCCAGTGGTACTCGGCCGAGACGCTGTCGGTGGTGTACGGGCCGGTGCTCGGGTCCACCGATCTCGACCACGCAGACCTGAGCGTCAGCGCCCGGTCGGTGATCGCGTCCCACGCAGCGGCAGATCTGGACGATGACGGCGCGATCGACCTCGCGGTCGGGTACCTGGACTCCGGGTTCGGCGGGGTCGCGATCGTGACCGACCTCGGACCCTGACCGATCGCCCGGACACCGGCGGTGGTATCGTGCGGCGATGTGGGCCTGGATCGCCGCGTGCACCGTCGAAGCGCCCGTCCGCCGTCCGTCGGACGCCGCGGGGGCGGACCCGTCCACCCCCGCCCCCGCGCCGACGTCGTCGACGCCCGCGCCGACCTCCCCGGCGCCGTCCACCACCACCACCGATTGCCCGCTCGGCCCCGGATCTGCGTGCGATCCGTTCCCGGTGGACCCCCTGCCGTACGTCGACGCCCGCGACACCCGCGACGCGCCGTCGTCGCTGATCGACGCGTACGCCTGCGCGCCGGACACCGACGAGCACGGGCCCGAGTGGTGGTACGTCGTCACCGTCCCGACCGCGGGCCTGCTGTCGGCGTCGATCGACGAGGTCGCCGGCGACGGGGTCGACATCGACGTCCACCTGCTCGCGTCCCCGGATCCGGACGACTGCCTCGCCCGCGACCACGTCGGGGTGTCCGAGGCGGTCGAGGCCGGCACGTACTGGCTCGTGCTCGACACGTTCGTCGACGCGGACGGGGTCGCCCAGGCAGGCCCGTACACGCTGTCGGTGTCGTTCCGCGAGACCGGCGACTGCGACACCGTCCCGACCGACGTCGAGATGTACTGGTCGTCGTGCGCGGGCTCGGTCCCCGACTGCTTCACCTCCGGCGCTGGCGTGTTCCTCGCTACCCCGACGGTCGGCCCGGTGGTGCTCGAGGCGCACCTCGTCACCGACGCCGACGGGTTCGGGGGCGGCTGGCCGAGCTCGTTCACCGACGGGATCGGCGACCACTACGCCGCGAGCGAGGCGGCGTCCGGGTACGCGATGAACCGCGACCAGCCGTGGGCCCCGGCGGGCGAAGGCGGCAGCGAGTACGGCCAGTCGGCGTACGGCGCGCCCCTCCCGGTCGAGGACGAGGCCTGGTACCTGAACATGTACTGGCGCGATCGACCGGCCCCGGGCACCCGGTTGATCGTCCGGAACCCGGCGAACGGGCGCGCGGTGGTGGCGGCCGGCGGATACGAGACCGGCCCCGGGTCGAACACCGCGATCGCCGGGGTGTCGGAGGAGGTCCACGACGCGCTCGGGACCGGGCACCTCGACGACCTCGAGATCGGGTTCGCGGCCGACCCGACCCTGCCGCTCGGACCGATCGCCTGCCCGTGACCCGGCTCGCGGGGTGGCTGGGGCCGTGGCTCGGGTGG
>JBEBJW010000494.1:0-5759 GCA_040079715.1 Myxococcota bacterium
GTCGGGGTCGGTCGAGGTCGGCGTGACCGAGCCGGTCGCGTCCCCCGCGACCCCGATCACCCCGCAGGCGATCTGGGCGCCGGCGCCGCCGTCGGAGCCCTTGGACGGGTCGTTCGCGCCGGCGTGGACCACCACTGCGCGACCGGTCAGCATCCCGAGGTCGGTGGCGCGGAGCTCGGCGAGCGTCGTCGAGCCGGTCGCGGCGCCGCTCGTGGCCTTCAGGTCGCCGAGGTTGCCGGTGATCGCGCCGTCGGGCGAGCCGTGGTCCATCCCGGCCATCGAGCCGGACGTCCCGCCCATCCCGCCAGTCGTGCCACCGGTGGTCGAGCCCGGCATCGGGGGCGAACCGGGCGTGGTGCCCGTGCCGGGGTTCGGGTTCGTGGTGGTGCCGCCGGTCGTGCCGGTGGTGGACGGTCCGGACGACATCCCGCCGCCGCCGGTGCCGATCCCGCCACCGCTCGCGCCGGTCCGGAGCGAGTCGTCGTCGATCCGGTCGACGCCGCTCGACGACACGCTGGTCAGCTTGGCGAAGTCGAGGTGGGGACCGGGGCTCTCGCCCGCGAGATCGCTGCAGTCGCCGTACACGTGGACGTGGTAGCCGTGGGTCCCGGCCGGCAACCCGGCGAAGTCCGAGCTGACCGCGACGCTGCCGCCCCGCTCGCGGAAGTGGACGGTCCCCCGCACCGCTTCGTGGCCCTTCCCGCCGGTGACCACCGCGACCAGGTGATCCGCCGGGCGGCTGGTCTTCGACGTCGGGTCGACGACCGGCGTGTAGGTCGCGGTCGGGGTCGAGCTGGTCGGCGGGGCGCCGGTGGGCGTCGTCGGGCCCCCGCTCATCGTGCCGACGCCGTCGGTGGCACCCGGCGGCGTATTGCTGGTGGTGGTGGTACCCATCTCGGACTTGTCGTTCACGGGACGGTCGAGGTCACCGCGGTTCGTCGGGTGGTCGCAGGCGGCCACCGTGAGCACCAGCGCGACCCGGCTCAGTCGAGTGTACATGGGATCTCCTCGCAGTCGTCTGCATCCTTGCCGTTCGTTCGTCGACGAACAGGGTGTATGACGACCAATTCGGCAGACCAACCGGCGTTCGGTGCCTGCGATCAGCCGGTGACCGCACAAAGGGCCGCTTCGCCCGACCCCGACGCCGACCCCGTCGATCCGCCCGGCTCAGCCTGCGCGCTGCTCGCCCTGCAACCGGGACCACAGGCGGCGGAGCGTGGCGACGACCCCGGTCGGCTCGGGCTTCAGGTCGAGCGGCGGTCCCGGGATGGCGGTCGGGACGAGTCCCGGGGCCGTCCGGAGCGACATCGGGTCGATCGCGTGGCCGCCTTCGCGCAGCTCGAAGTGGAGGTGGGTGGTGGTCGCCCGGCCGGACGAGCCCACCAGGCCGATCACGATCCCGGGGTTGATCCATTGCCCGATCGACACGCCGATCTGCTCGAGGTGGGCGTACCGGGTGATGTGGCCGTCCGGATGGGCGATGTCGACCGTCCGCCCGTACGCGTCGTACCAGCCGGCCCGGCAGACCATCCCCGGGCCCGCCGCGACCACCGGGGTGTTCCGCGGGGCGAGGATGTCGACCCCGGTGTGGCGGTGATCGCCGCGATTTCGGCCGAACCCGCTCGACACCGGCCCCACGACCGGCCACGTCCACGCGAACTGGAACCGCAGGTCATGGATCGGTTCGGCCGGCGGCTCGGCGAACAGCGGCTCGGTCAGGCGGACGACCGGCAGGACGACCGGCTGGACGACCGAATCGGACCCGCTTCCTGCACACCCGAGCCATCCGAGCGCGGCCACCCACATCCCGGCCTCGTATCACGGGTCGATCACCCGGACCCGGACCGCGTCTGCGCCGACGTCTCCGCCCCCGTCCACCGCGACGACCTCGATCCGCAGCGACACCTCGGCGCCGATCAGCCCGTCGACCGCGTCGTCCGGGAGATATCCCCGGAGGTCGAGGGCGTCCGCGCAGCAGTCGTCGACCGGGACCCACCCGTGTGCCACGGTCAGGTCCACCACCCGCCGCCCGTCGGGATCGTCGCCGGTGAGGTGCGAGTCGACCGCGTCGGGGACCGCGCCGCAGCCCCGGACGGCGAGCGGCAGGTGGTACCCGCCCTGCGGCCCGTACACGATCGCGAGCGGATCGTCGTCGGACAGCGGCGTGAACGCGTCGACGCCGGTGCCGAGCGTGATCCCGGCGACGCACGCGCCGGTCGACCCCGACCCGCTGCACCCCGCCAGTCCGACCCCGATCGCCACCGCGTCAAGGCGCACGGGTCACCGTGAGTCGCCGATCGACGCCCGGGACCGCGACGGTCTGGCGCGCCCCGTCCGGCCACACCACCAGGACCCCGGCCACCTCGGGGTCCTCCCCCAGACCGAACCAGCAGCCGCGGTCTCCGGACGACGACATCGACGGCATCGCGGTCCGGAAGCAGGTGTCGATCCGGCCGTCGAGCCGCTCGACCTCGACCACCGCTCCGAGCGCGTCGCGGACCACGGCGTCGCCGTCGCCGACGAGGTCGATCGCCAGCCAGTGGGCCTCCCGCGCGTCGCCGAGCGTGTTCCGCCACACCTCGGGCGGCCCGCCCCAGTTCGCGACGATCCAGTCGAGCCAGCCGTCACCGTCGAGGTCGAGCTGGACCGACGCCGCGCCGCGGCCGGGCGACGCGATCCCGGCCGACCAGGTCCGGTCGACGAACGGCCCGCCGTCGCCGGGGTTCTCGAACAGCGCGTGCGGCTGCGGGGCGGTGGATCGGAGCGGGCCGCCCGCGTACAGCAGGTCGAGGTCGCCGTCGAGGTCGACGTCGAGCAGGTGCGTGCCCCAGGTGACCGACGTGTCGCCCCACGGCAGGCGCCCGCGCTGGATCCCCCGCTCGAACGACCGGTCGACCCACCGCCCGGGACCGACGCTCTCGACGAGCACGTTCGGCCCGATGTTCGAGTACGCGAGGTCCGGCAGGCCGTCGCGGTTCACGTCGCCGATCGCGACCCCCATCGCGTTCAGCCCCTTGCCGAACGGGTCGATCGCCGGGGCGATCCCGCTGCCGTCGGTCGCGTCGACGAACCGGCCGCCGTCGTTCCGGAACCACACCGTCGGCCCGCCGCTCGGGACGAAGTCCTCGACGACGAGGAGGTCCTGGTCGAGGTCCCGGTCGAGGTCCAGCCACACCGCGGCGAACCCGAACCGGTCGCCGACCTGGTGCGCGTCGTCGGGGAGCAGGTCGGTCGCGTCGACCAGCCGACCGTCGTCGTTCCGGTACAGGTGATCGGCGTTGTGGTGGTCGACCGCCGGGTCCGGGTCCGGCCAGCACCACGCGTGGTTCACCTCGTACAGGTCGAGGTCGCCGTCGCCGTCGAAGTCCCCCCACGCCCCGGTGGTGGTCCGCTGGTCGGCGGCCACGAGCCCGACGTCCTCGGTCACGTCGTCGAACCGGAGCGCGCCGTCGGGGATCCACCGGTTCTCGAGCAGCCGGTTCGGTCCGCGCCGACCGACGAACAGGTCCTGGTCTCCGTCGTCGTCCCAGTCGGCGAGGTCGAGCGACGACACCAGGTCCACGTCCGCGAGGGCGCCCGAGTCGCGGAACGTCGGCAGGCCGGTCCCGCGCCCGACGTACAGCCGGCTCGGACCGGACAGGTTGCCGACGATCACGTCGACCACGCCGTCCAGATCGAGGTCCCCGACCGCGAGCGCGGTGAGCGACTCGGCGCACCCGGCCTGCCACCCGCCGACGTCCTGCTCGGCGTCGAGCCCGACGTCGCCCGCCACGTCGTCGAACCACGGCGCGGTCACGGCGATCGGCAGGCGCTGGACGCCGCGGGGTCCCCCGTCGAACGCGATCGTGGCCGGGCCGGGGTCGAGCCCGTCCGGCAGGCGCCAGATCCCGAACCGGTCAGGGTCGTCGACGACCTGCTCCAGCGGCGCCCCGTCGATCGACGGCGCGCTCCCCTCCCCCACGTACGACGCGGTGATCCACCGCCCGGCGGGCGCCTCGGCGGTGAGGCCCACCACCAGGCGCGGCTCGCCGGCGTGCGAGCCCGGGACGCCCTCGCACCCGAGCCCCCACCCGAACATCACCGCCGCCCGTCCTCCGTCCAGAGGTTAGCAGGCGGGATGCCTGTTCCGCCGAACGTGGTGATCGCGGTGCTCGACGACGTGGGTGTCGACCAGGTCGCGCCGTACGGGTTCCCGGGCGCGCCGCCCACGCCGGTGATCCAGGCCCTGGCCGACGACGGCCTGCGGTTCGACCAGGTGTGGGCCACCCCCGTTTGTTCGCCCACGCGCGCCGCGGTGATGACCGGCCAGGTGGCGCACCGGAACCGGGTCGGGGCGGTGATCAAGGCGGGGTCGACCGCGGAGCTGACGCTGCCGGAGATGCTCGATTCGAGCGGCACCGACTGGTCCGCCGCGGCGATCGGCAAGTGGCACCTCGGCACCACCCACGGCGCGAGCGGGGTCCGCCACGCGCTGCTCCAGGGGTTCGACTGGTTCGCGGGCTCGATGAACAACATCGCGGTCCCGCCGACCGTCGAGCCGGCGACGCCGCGGTCGTACGCGTCGTGGGAGCGGGTCGGGTTCGACGGGGTGGTCGCGGTCGAGACCACGTTCTCGACGGTGAAGATCGCCGACGACGCGATCGACGCGCTGGGGCGGCTGACCGAGCCGTTCCTGCTGTACGTGGCGTTCCACGCGGCGCACCGCCCGCTGATGCAGCCGCCGCCGGAGCTGGTCGGGGGGACGATCGCGGCGGAGGGCGACGAGAACCTGCTGTACGCGCTGAACGTCACCGCGGCGGACCACGAGCTCGGCCGGATCCTCGACGCGCTCGGCGATCGGCGCGACCGCACGCTGGTGGTGGTGCTGGGCGACAACGGCACCCCGCGGCACGCGAAGGACGACGACGGCCAGGAGGGCGGCAAGGGCAGCTTCACCGAGGGCGGGCTGCGGGTGCCGTTCATCGCGTCGGGTCCCCCGGTCACGGCCCGGGGCGCGACCGACGCGCTGGTGTCCGTCACCGACCTGTTCCCGACCCTGATGGAGCTCGCGGGCGTCCCGTCGGTCGATCAGCCGCTCGACGGCCGGTCGCTCGTGCCGGTGTTCGCGGACCCGGCCGCCCCGATCCACGATCGGCTGTACGCCGAGCTCCGCCACCCAGCGGCCCCGCCGTGGGAGCGGATCGAACAGGCCGCGCGCGACGTCGACCTGAAGGTGGTCCGCGCCGACGACGTGAACGCGGTGTTCCGGATCGACGGGTTCTCGGAGACCGAGGTCACGCGGTCCGACCTGTCCGGCCAGGAGCGGCGCCGGGTCAAGAAGCTCGACAAGGACATCGCCGGCCACGAGCCGTAGTCCGACCCGACCCCGTCAGAACTGCGTGTTCAGCGTGACCGTGTCCGGCGCGACCGACACCCGGGTGTGGGTGCCGGCGAACACCACCGTGGTCAGCCCGAGCCCCGCCGCCGCCCCGAGGCCGAGCCACGAGGCGGCGTTGAGGGTCCGGGCCCGGGCGAACCCACGCCCGTCGCCGTCGTCGAACCCGCGGCTCTCGCCCGCGGTCGACAGCCCCACCCCGACCAGGCTGACCGCGCCGATCGCGCCGGACGCGCCGAGCAGCGACCAGGTGACCGCGGACACGTCGAGCGGGGGCTCGGGGGACGGCAGGGCCGGCGCGAGCTGCGCGGCTTCGGGCAGCACTTCGCGGTGGTCGCGAACCGACCGGGCGTGCCGGTGGCCGAGGTGGCCCGGCGGTTGGCCG
>JBEBJW010000495.1:0-5750 GCA_040079715.1 Myxococcota bacterium
ATGCTGAACAGGATCTCGTCCCGCTCGTCGCCCTGGACGTTCTCCAGATTCTTGACGAACACCGGCTCGGAGATCCCGGCGAAGTGACCTTCGATCTCCGGGTGCAACCGGCGCTGGTCGTCGATCAGGTCGTTCACCAGCGTCTGCTGGGCCTGGCTGAACGTGACCACCCCGAACGTCCGCTGCCCGGGCACCGCGCTGCGCAGGCTCTCCACCAGGAACGCGACCAGCTCCTCCGCCTCCCGCTGGTTGTTCCGGGTCGACCCGCGGCCGAACGTGCCCTGGACCGGGTGCCAGCTGACGCCCAGATCCTCGACCTTGCCGCGCGCGGCCGGGAACACGTTGAGCCGGTTCTCGTAGAAGTGGGCGTTAGAGAACTGGATCAGCGACTCGTGGCGGCTCCGGTAGTGCCAGCCCAACAGCTGCTGCGGCAGACCGGAGGCCTCCGCCTCGTCGAGGATCGACTCCAGCTCCTCGAAGTCGTTCTCGTCGCCCCCGCCGTCGTCGCTCGCGCGAGTGAAGAACGCGGTGGGTGGCAGCTGGCGGCTGTCTCCGACGACGATGACCTGGTTGCCGCGCGCCAGGGCGCCGATGGCGTCGTGGGTCCCGATCTGGGAGGCCTCGTCGAACACCACCACGTCGAACCGCTTCCCGGCCGCCGGCAGGTACTGCGCGACCGACAGCGGGCTCATGAGCAGACAGGGCTTGAGGCGCGGCAACAGGTTCGGGATGTCCTGCAACAGCCGACGGATCGGCTTCTGGCGGGTCTTCTTCTTGGCCTCGCGCAGCAGCATCCCAGGCTCCGACGACTCCGGAGCAGCCCCAGGATTCGGCAGACGCTGCTCGAGCCGGTGGACGACGGTCTCGGCGCTGAGGCGCTGGTGCTGCCGATCGAGCTTCCGGAACTGCTCCACCCGCCGGTGGTGCTCCTTCCCCTCGAACGCCCGGAGGACCGGCTCGGCGTCGCGCACGGCGTCGACCCACGGGCCGAGCAGGGAGTGGCGAGCAACGTCGACCACGCCAGCGGCGGCGACCCGACCCTCGCGATGGGCCTGCGCAACGGGCCCGAGGCCCGCGGCCTGCATCTCCGCGACGCGCTCCAGGTACATCCCCCAGTATCGGAGCTTCGACAGCGAGGCGGTCCATGCGCCCGCCCGTTCGGCCGATCCGGAGAACGGCTCGTCGTCCGCCGGAGCGGTGTGCAGCACCTCAGCGAGCTTCTGCCAGGTCCGCTGCCATTCGGTGAGCGCCTGGTCCGCTGCCGCAGCAAGGTCCGCGACCCGGCGGCGGGCGGCACCGGCAAGGTCCGGGTCGGCCAGGCGCAGGCACACCGCGGCCGGCTCCAGGCCCAGCCGGACCGCATGCTTCCGCAACCTCTCCCCCCGCTCGACCAGCGCACGCAGCCCTTCGCCGTCCGATCCGTCCCACGACTCGCCCGTCAGCCGGAGGAGGCTCCTGGTCTTCTGGTCCAGCGGTCCGGCGGCCTCGTTCGCCGCCTTCGCCAGACCGAGGTCGTCGCGGATCCGTGTGCTCGCGAAGTTGCCGCGCGCCAGCGGCGCAAGCTCGCGGCGGGAGAAGAACAATCCGATCAGGGAGAACAACCAGAACCGGGCTGTCCAGGTGCGGAACAGCGGCTCCAGCCGCCCGAGGTCGGCCTGGTAGACCTCGTCGGTCCACCGCGTGGCGACCTCGGCGCGACGATCGCGCTGGGCGTCCAACGCGTCCGCATGGGACATCGCCTCGTCGACCCACCGATTCCACTCCGCCGTCGCCGCCTGCACCATCGGCGCAGGGGCTTCTCCCAGGCGAGCCCCGAACGCCGCGAGCTGCCGTGCGCGGCCCGGATCGACCGGCGGAGCCAAGCTCAACCCGGCGGCGAGCTCCGCGCATCGCTCCCCGACGACCCGGTGCTGGTCGCGGAGCGTGGAGAGCAGCGCCGCGACTTCCGCCTCCAGCGCAGCCGACCACCCGACCAGCTCGGCCGCCCGCCAGGGGTGCGCCCCGGTTGGCTCCACGTTCGCCGCCGCTGTGGCGAATCGGGCCGTGACGTCCATCCGCCGTTGCAGGTCGGCGCCGCTCATCCTGCGCACGTCGGGTAGCGCCAGCGGCAAGCGGTCCGCCCGCTTCTTGAGTTTCAGGACCTGAGCGCTGGCCTGGTAGAAGCTCAGCTCGACCGGGTGCAGCTTGTGGAGCACCCGGATGTGGTCGTTGAGCTCGGTGCGGCTGTCCTGGAGCTTGCGCGACCCGACGTCCCAGGCTGGCGCCACCAGCCGGTCGGCCCGCTCCAGCGACCGGGCCAACGAGGTGATGACTTCCTTCTTGTTCGCCTTGTTGCTGTGCAACTCGAGGCAGAAATCCTCGAGGCCGCACTGCTGCAGGCGCCGGTGCACGACCTCGAGCGCCGCGCGCTTCTCCGCCACGAACAACACCGTCTTCCCGTGCGCGAGTGCGGCGGCGATCAGGTTGGTGATCGTCTGGGACTTTCCGGTCCCGGGCGGCCCTTGGAGCACGAACGACCGGCCGCGCAGGGCGGAATGGATGGCCGCCATCTGGGTGGAGTCGGCGTCGATCGGGAGTGGCAGGTCTGCAGGCGCTACCCGGTCATCCAGCTCGTCGGGCCGGGTGGCCTCGACGGGGTTCGGGTAGGCGCGGTCGGAGCGGGTGGCGATGTGCTGCACGACCGGGTTCTGGAGCAGCGCCTCGGCGTTGTCGGCGAGGTCCTTCCACAGGAGGAACTTGCCGAACACGAATTGTCCCAGCGCGACCTGCTCGCGGACCTCCCACCGATCCATCCGAGCGATCGCCGTCCGAGCCGCTCGAAGCAGCCCGGGAACGTCCACCCCGCTCTCGTCTGCGTCGGGGTTGGCGAGCGGAGAGAGGTCCAGGGCGAAGTCCCGTCGGAGCTTCTCGATCAGGGTGTGGTTCGCGACCGCGTCTTCGGGCATCCGGCGGACTCGAACCCTTCGTGAAGTCCGGTTGACCTCCAGCGCTACCGGGACGAGCAACAGCGGCGCCAGGCGAGGCATGCCCGCCTGCGACGCCTCGAACCACTTCAGGAACCCGACCGCGGCGAACAGGGTGTTCGCGCCTCCCTCCTCGAGATCGGTGTGGCACGCGCGCTCCAGCGCCACCGCGTGGCTGACCAGGTCCGCTTCCGACAGGTCGACCTGCAGGATGCCGCGCTCCAGATCCGCCAACCGCTGGGCCCGCTGGTCCGCCGGATCGGCACGGACCTCGATCAGCGCAGCGTCGCGCTCGTCGCGGGCATCCTTCGGCGGGCGGGGTCGGAGGTCGAAGACCGTGTCGGCCGCGAGCTTGTCCTCGAACCGGTTGATGTCGGGGATGTCGAGCGGGATCGCGGTCTTCACGTCGGTCCGAAACGCCAGGAGCTTGTTCCGCAGCGACAGGTCGAGCAGCCGGTCCTTCCATCGGGCGAACCGCGCCCGGACCGGCTCCGATGGTGCGCGCCCCTCCGGGACGAACTCGGGCTCGAGGACCACGTCGTCCTCGTCCAGCATCACCGCCACGTTCGCGAGCGGCATGGCCTCCTCGGCCTCGACCGCTACCGCGTTCCGCACGGGCAGCGGGCGCCACCGCTCGGCGCGGGCCATCTTCACGTCCAGGGCCCAGCGCAGGCGGTCGTCGGCCAGCATCCGATGGGCCACCTGGCGAGCCCCCTCGAACGGGACCGACGGGCTGGCGATGGAGGTGCTGGAGTCCCAGAACACCAGCTGGTCCAACCCGATCGCGGTCCGCAGCCGCGCGGGGTCGTGGACCACCACCTCCGGGAACCGGTCCTCCACCAACCAGACGCCGGGGAACGCGTGGCCGGGGATGGTCACGACCAGTGGGTGGAGGCCCATCTGCTCCAGGCACGACGCGAACAGGAGGCTCA
This sequence comes from Myxococcota bacterium, assembly GCA_040079715.1. Classification (GTDB taxonomy): domain Bacteria; phylum Myxococcota_A; class UBA796; order UBA796; genus JACKER01. The sequence goes on from JBEBJW010000495.1 coordinate 3,896, forward strand.
CGTCGAGGCAGTTCCCCAGCTGGTCCTGCAGGAGCACGTCGGGCAGCCGGACCTTCTGACCCTGCTGCTCGAAGCTGGCGGGCACGCCGACGTAGGCCAGGCCGCGCTGCTGGAGCGTTTCGTACAGCGCGTGGACCTGCGCCAGGACCCGCTCGGGCGACCCGGTCTGGTACCCCGTGATCGCCGGAACCCCGGTGGTCACGCGGAGGCGTTCGGAGACGGCCTTCAAGACCGGGACGAGGGCCGCGTGGTTCGGGGTGACGAACACCGCCAGGAGCGCGGGTGGCGCGGTCTCGCCGGGCCACTCGTTCCACGCCAGGACCTCGATGGGCTGCGCTCCTGCAGCCAGGATCTCGTCGCCGCGACGAAGCTCCCAGGTGAGCTCGGCGCGCTCGGCCTCGACGATGGTGCGCAGGCGGTCGGCCGGCACCCGCAGGTCGAAGGCCTCGAGGTTGACGGACTCGCCCGGGTGCAGGGTCTCGATCGCACGGACCACGGGCTGGCCGATGTCCGGCTCCAGCTGCAGCACCAGAGTCGCGCCCTCCAGCCGGGTCTCGCCGGCGTTCTCGATCCGGGCCGCTTGCACGATCGGGACGCCGGCTTGAAGCAGCGCGAAGTTCAGGCTCGGACGGACGAGCAACTCGACGCGAGTGGTGGGCATCGACTCCCTCGTCGACCTTGACGCACGAGCCTTGAGGGATCGGACACCCCTTCTTGGGGTTCGACGCGACCCGGCCGGTCATGGCGCCGCCACCGATGCGAGTCCGTACACGTTTTGTTTTCTCTTCCCGTGCCGGACCCGGATTCGTCAGCCACCGAACACCCGATCTCGCCGCTTCGCGAGGGCGATCCCGAACCGCGCGAGCTCGCCGACGTCAGCAGCGCCCTGCCGTCGACCTCCGCCCGGCCGTGCAGGTCGGGCCACCGCTCCACGAACGGCTGCCAGGCGCCCTCCTCCGGGCTCGACACCTCGGTTGGCTCCTCCTTGTCGGCAAGGATCCCGTCGACCCCGGCGGACGCCAAGATCCCGCCGATCACCGCCGACCAGCCGCTGTAGCTCCCGAGCGCGTGGTCGGGTCGATGGGCGCCATCCGAGATCCACCGCGAGCCAGCGTCAGCGCCGCCGCCACCAGCCTGGGTCGCTCCGAGAGCACCCAACCCATCAGGTCCGCGTGCCGGAAGCCGCTTCGCAGCCAGGGTCGCTCGACCTGGGCGTCGAGCCGGATCCGCACGCATCGCCGCGCGAGCTCGCGCGACATCGACGGGCTGTTGGCGGTCGCCATCCACACCGCTCGGTTCGGCAGGTGGACCACCGTCGACCAGGTGTCGAACGACCGGGAGCACGACCAGGGCCAACGCGTGAGCGCCGTCGCTGGGACGAGCGAAGGGGAAATCCCCGAGCAGATCGTCACGGAGCAGGCCCACCGCCTCGGTGCGGGCACTGGCCGTGGGTTCGGGCACGGTGCGGTACAGGCCGCTGTCGGCCCTCGACGGCGAGCACCGTCGTCGCGTCGGAGGACCGGCAACGAGGTCAGCCCGGTGAGCCGGGCACGGCCGCGTCCGGGAGCGCGACCATGCCCGAGCCACGTCGGGGGGCACGCGACCTGGTCGAACGCCGCCCTCGTCCTCACGAATCCAGTCCGCGATCCGGTGGAGCAGCCCGGTGAGCTTCACCGTGTCGAGGGCATCGAGGCCGCTTACCAGCCTCGAAGGCGACATCAGCCCAGGTTCAAACGTTGAACCGGAAGTGCATGACATCCCCGTCCTGCACCACGTACTCCTTCCCCTCGATCCGCAGCTTCCCCGCCGACCGCATCGCCCCCTCCGTCCGGTGCGCGATCAGGTCCGGGATCGT
>JBEBJW010000496.1:0-5747 GCA_040079715.1 Myxococcota bacterium
ATCCGGGCCCGGGCGCTGTTCCTGAAGGCGATCGGCGCGTGGGAGCAGCTCGGAGACCCGCTCGCCGCCGCCCGGGCCCGGATGGCGTTCGCCCGGGCGCAGATCGCGCTCCGCCAGGTGTCCGACGCGCGGCTCCAGCTCGAGCTCGCGGTCCCGGCGGTCGAGCGGGCCGGCGACCACGACGCGCTCGGGTGGCTGTACGAGGAGCTGGCGGCGGTCCTGCGCGACACCGACCCCCCGGCGGCGCTCGACCGGGCGCGGGCGGCGGTCCAGTGCGCGGCCAAGGCCGGGGATCGGCCGCGGGTCGGGATCCGGCTCGGGGTGGTCTCGGGGCTGTACGCCGCGACGGGGAACTGGGCGAAGGCGCGGCAATACCAGGAGAAGGCGCTCGAGTACCTCCGCGAGAGCCACGACGGGCTCGGGATCTGCGCCGGGCTCGACCGGCTGGCGGAGGCGGCGGTGGCGCTGGGGGAGCCGGACCGGGCCGAGGCGCTGCTCCGGGAGGCGGTCGAGCTCGCGGACTCGCTCCGGAAGCCGGGGCTCCAGGGGCAGCTCCGGCGGCGGCTGGCGGACCGGATCCTCGCCCGGGGCGACGCGCTCGCGGCGCGCGACCTGCTGGATCGGGCGATCACGCTGCTCCACACGGCGGGAGACCCGCGCGAGTCGTACCCGGCGGCGCTGTCGCTCGCGCGCGCGCACTGGCGCCTCGGTCGCCGGCCGGACGCGGTCCGGGCGCTCGATCGCGCGATCGCGCTGTGCCGGATCCTGGGCGACGAAGACGGCGCGGCGAAGGTCACCGCGATGCGGGCCGAGGCGGCGCTCGGCGAGTGGCGCGGTTGAGCGACCGCCACACTGGTAGGCTCGGACCGTGAGCGACGTTCACCTCGGCGCGTTCCGGTTGGTGCGGCCCATCGCCGAAGGCGGGATGGGGGTCGTGTGGGGAGGCCTGCACTCGACCGACCTGCCCGTCGCGGTCAAGGTGCTGACCGGCGGCGACGCGCGCGCCCCGATGGTCCGGTCGGTGTTCCGGAACGAGGTCCGGGCGGTCGCGAAGCTCAACCACCCCGGGATCATCTCGATCCTCGACTTCGGCGAGGTCCCGGCCGAGGCGGCGGCAGCGTCCGGCGGGCGCCTGCAGGAGGGCAGCCCGTACCTGGTGATGGAGTACGCGGGCGGCGGCGCGCTCGGCAAGCGGAAGCGCAACTGGTCGTGGGCGGCCCTGCGCCGGCTGACGGTGGCGCTGCTCGACGCGCTGGCCCACGCGCACAGCCGCGGGGTGATCCACCGCGACCTGAAGCCCGGCAACATCCTGCTGTCCGGCCCGTCGGATCTGCACGGCGGGGTCAAGCTGACCGACTTCGGGATCGCGTGGGTCGGCGGGGTGAAGGACCTCGCGGCGCTCGCCGGAACCGTCCAGTACATGGCGCCCGAGCAGCACTCGGACGACTTCGCGAACTACGGCCCGTGGACGGATCTCTACGCGCTCGGGTGCGTGCTGTGGCGGCTCGCGTGCGGCCACACCCCGTTCGCCCACGCCGGACGCCAGGTCGCGAAGGCCCACCTGTTCGAGCGGCCGCCGCGGTTCTCGCCGCGGTTCCCGGTCCCGCCCGGGTTCGAGGACTGGGTCCGGACGCTGCTCCACAAGGACCCGTCCGCCCGGTACCCGAGTGCGGCCGACGCCCGGGCCGGGCTCGACGCGCTGCCGAGCCTCGACGACGCGACCTCGGCCGAGGACCTCGGCGACCAGGAAGACGAGTCGATCGTCAGCGACGGCAAGGACTCGCCGATGCCGGTGCCGCCGGAGATCGGCCTGCCCGCCGGCGACGAGGCCGCCCCGACCGCGATCGCCGTCCTCGCGACCGACTGGCGCACCGCCCCGCCGGTCAAGGTCCCGGCCCGCCTGCGCGGCGCGTCGCTCGGGCTGTTCGCGCTCCGGGAGATCCCGCTGTTCGGGCGGGAGCGCCAGCGGGATCTGCTGTGGAAGGGCCTCCGCGGGGTCCACGACGACGGCAAGCCCCGGGTGGTGCTGGTCCGCGGGCCGTCCGGCTGCGGCAAGTCCCGGCTGGTCGAGTGGATCGCCCAGCGCGCGCACGAGCTCGGCGGGGTGATCGCGCTGAACGTCCGGGCGGACGATCTCCAGACCGCGGTCGCCACGCTGCTCGGGGTCGAGCGGCTCGCGGGGGACGAGCGGGCCGAGGAGGTCGCCGAGCGGCTCAAGGCGATGAACCGGCCGGACCTCGCGACGTGGATCCCGGTGGTCCAGACGGGCCTGTCGGCGACCGGGACCCACGATCCGGCGGCGTTCCGGGCGGCGGCGCGGGTCCTGCTCGAGGCCCGGGCGCACGATCGGCCGGCGATGCTGATCATCGACGACGCCCAGGACGCCGACGAGGCGATCGAGCTCGCGCGCGAGATCGCCGCCCCGACCGACGCCACCGGCGAGCTCACCCAGGACGGCGTGCGGCGGGCGATCCTGGTCGTGATCGTCGCGCGGGACGACGACGGGCTCGCCGAGCGGCCGGACGTGGAGCGGCGGATCGCCCAGGTGCTCGAGGCGTCGCGAGCGAAGTCGCTCCGGCTCGGTCCGCTCGAGCCCACGGCGCGGCGCGAGCTGCTCGAGTACCTCGGGCTGTCCGGGGCCCTCGCCGCCCGGGTCGACGAGCGGTCGAAGGGCAACCCGCAGTTCGCGATCCAGCTCGTCGACGACTGGATCCACCGCGAGCTGCTCCGCCCCGGCCCGGACGGGTTCGTGCTCGCGAACGGCGAGGCCGAGCCGCCGATCCCGGACGAGCTGCACGACGTGTGGTCCGGCCGGATCGTGCGGATCCTCCAGGCCCTCCCGGGGATCGCCGCGATCCACCTCGAGCGGGCCGCCGCCCTCGGGATGGACGTCGACGACCGCGAGTGGTCGATCGCGTGCGACGATCCGGCGTCCGGGCGGATCAGCGACGCCGGCACCCGGCTGCGCCAGAAGCTCGTCGAGCGGCTGCTCGACGCCCGGCTGGTCGAGGAGATGCCGCGCGGGTTCCGGTTCGCCCACCCGATGCTGCGCGAGTGCGTCGAGCGGATCAGCCGGAAGGCCGGGCGGTGGTCCGCGCACCACCAGGCGATCGCCACCCTGCTCGCCGCGAGCGAGCGGCGGGAGCCGGCCCGGATCGGGTTCCACCGGCTCGAGGCGGGCGAGCCGGCGGCGGCGGTCGATCTGCTGCTCGAAGGGATCGAGGCCGGGATCCGCCGGAGCGGGATCGCCGAGGTCAGCGCCGCGCTGATCCCGCTCGAGCGGGCGATGCACGACGCGCTGATCCCGGACGACGACGACCGGTGGGCGAAGCTGTGGTGCCGCCAGGCGACCGTGCTGCGCGAGCGCGGGCTGCTGCACGAGGCGCTCGGTCACGCCGAGCGGGCGCGGGCCCTGACCGACCGGGTCGGGGCCGAGGACGCGTGGTCCGAGGCCACCCGCGAGATCGCGCGGATCCAGCAGGAGGAGGGCGACGTCCCGGGCGCGCTCCAGACCCTCCAGAAGACCGTGGCCCGGCTGTTCCGGGCGAACGCGCGCGGCGTCGAGCTCGCGCTGGTGCTGACCCGGATGGCGGTCCTGGCGCGGATGATGAACCAGCTCGACGACGCCGAGCGGTGGGCGAGCCAGGCGAACGGCGTGCTCGCGCGGGCGAACGTCGACGAGCCCGGGCTCGAGGGCTACGTGATCGGCGAGCTCGCGGTCCTCGCCACCCGCCGCGGCAAGTACGATCGTGCGCTCGAGCTGTTCGAGGAGGCCCTGCCGCTGCTCCGCAACGCGAACGAGCCGGCGCGCCTGGCCGAGGTCGAGAACAACCGCGGCGACGCGTTCAAGCACCTCGGGAAGTGGCGGGAGGCCGAGGCCGCGTACCTCGAGGCGGTCCGGCTGTTCGAGTCGATCGGCGCCACCCCGGACATCCCGAAGATCAACCTCGCGATGTGCGGGCTGCAGTCCGGGCGGTACGCCGAGGCGAAGATGTTCGCGGCGGACGCGGCCCAGATCGGGTCGAAGGTCAACGCCGCGCTCGCCACGCTGGCCCGGGTGGTGTGCGACGCCGCGCAGGGCGACCTCGCGGCGGTCGAGCGGTCTCTCGGGCCGGCGCTCGAGACGCTCCGGCGGGCGAAGTTCGTCGATCCGGACGCCGCCTGGCTCGGGGAGCTCGGCGCCGAACGGGCCACCGCCACCGGGGCGGTCGACGCGGCGAGCGCGTTCGCGTTCTTCGCGCGCGAGCAGTTCGCCGGCCTGCGGGACGAGGCCGGGGTCACCCGGATCGGGCGGACCCTCGCCGGGCTCGACGTTCGGCGACGGCGGGGCTGACGGTCGGGTATCGTGGCGGTCGACGGAGGCCGGATGCGCGCCTGGTGGTTCCTCGGTGTCGTCCTCGTCGTCGCCTGCACCACCGACGTCCAGGTCGGCAAGGATCCGAACGTCGCCCCCGCGGTGACGATCGACGCGCCCGCCGACGGGTCGGTGTTCGATCCGGGCGCCGCGATCGAGTTCGTCGGGCAGGCCTCCGACGGGAACGGGCTCGACGACCTGCTGTCGGTCCGGTGGGTGTCGTCGCTCGACGGCGAGATCGGGTCGGACGAGCTCGCGACCGTCGACTCGTCCGGGGTGAGCCGGGTCAGCGGCGTGCTGTCCGCCGGGTCCCACGCGATCGAGTTCGCGGTGACCGACGTGTCCGGCGAGGAGGCCCGCGCCACGATCGGGGTCACCGTCACCGCGGCCGATCAGGAGCCGTTCGCCGAGATCACCGCCCCGGTCAACCTGCAGGCGTTCTACGTCGGGACCGAGGTGGCGCTCGAGGGCCGGGTCGACGACGGCCAGCAGGACGCCGACAGCCTGAACGTCCAGTGGATCGTGTCGAACGCGATCGGACCGTCGGTGGTCGCGTCGACGGTGGTGACGCCCACGCTCGGCGGGGTCGCGTCGAGCTGGAGCCCGGGGGCGGTCGGCACGTACATCGTCCAGCTCGCGGTCGCCGACGACCAGGGGAACACCACCACCGCCGAGGTCGGGGTCCAGATCATCGACCCGGACGGGGCGGACCTCGACGGCGACACCTGGTCGATCCGCGACGGGGACTGCGACGACGGGGACCCCGCGATCCACCCCGAGGCGGGCGAGACCTGCGGCAACGCGATCGACGACGACTGCACCGGCGCGGTCGACGACAAGGACGACGACCAGGACGCCCACATCGACCTCGGGTGCGTGAACTACGTCGGCGGGCTCCCGGTCGACGACTGCGACGACGCGGACCCGTACACCTGGCCCGGCGCGCCCGAGCTGGCCGACGGCCTCGACAACGACTGCGACGGCGAGATCGACAACGGCGGCCCCGGCTACGACGACGACAGCGACTGCTTCTGCGAGGTCGGCCCGTGCGTGGGCACCGCCGGGATCTGCCCGACGGTCACCGGCGGCGACTGCGACGACGCCGACGCCGACGTCCACCCCGGCGCGAGCGACGACCCGGAGCCCGGGTACGTCGACCTGAACTGCGACGGGGTCGACGGCGACGTGGCGGACAGCGTGTTCGTCGACCCGGTGAACGGCAACGACGGCAACGGCGGGCTCGACCCGTCGGACCCGGTGTTCGGGCTCGACACCGCGAACGCGATCGCCGGCGCGACCGGGCGCGGGTGGGTGCTGATCGGCGACGGCGAGGTCGTGCTGGCCGGCGCGTTCGTCGAGGGGGTGAACCTCGCCGGCGGGTACGATCCGGGGG
>JBEBJW010000497.1:0-5745 GCA_040079715.1 Myxococcota bacterium
GGGGCGGGCGAACACGTTCGACGCCGACCTGTGGTGGGGTCTTGGCCTGGGCGGCGAGGTGTTCTCGTTGTCCCCGACGGCCCACCTGACCTGGACGAACCTCCCGGACGCGTCGTTCGGCCAGGAGAGCTTCGTGTGGGGCGGGATCGACGCTTCGGTCGAGCTGTAGGAGGATTCGATGCGCGTAGCCAGCTGGAGTCTCGGCCTGAAATTGGCGTTGATCACGGTCGCGGCCGGGGTCCTGCCCACCGCGACCAGCGCGTGGTTCGCCCTCGGGGAGGCCGACAAGTCGCTCGACGAGTTGAGCGCCGACCGACTCGAGTCCGTCCGGACCAGCAAGAAGGTCGAGATCGAGCAGTGGGCCGACGAGCAGGTCGAGGACGTCGAGGCGCTCGCCGCGGTCGACGAGGTCGACGACGCACTCGCGGCGTTCGCCGAGGCGTACGCCGCCGGCACCGACAGCGAGGGGTACGTCGCCGTCCAGAAGCGGTACGACCCGCTGCTGCGCGGGTTCGGGACCAAGCAGGGGTTCTACGACGTGTTCCTGATCTCGGGGTCCGGGGACGTCGTGTACTCGATGACCCACGAGCCGGACTTCGCGACGAACCTCGTGTCGGGCCAGTGGTCGGGCTCGGCCCTGGCGTCGGCGTTCCGGGACGCCCACCGTGGCGGCACGGTCCTGACCGACATCACCACCTACGCCCCGAGCAAGGGGATCCCGGCGATGTTCGTCGCGACCCCGCTCGGCACCGGCGGCGACGCTGGCGTGCTCGCGTTCCAGATCGACCTCGCCGAGTTCGACTCCCGGCTCGCCCAGAGCGCCGGGCTCGGCCAGACCGGCCAGAGCTACGTCGTCGGCGCCGACTTCGTGATGCGGTCGAACAGCCGGCTGTCGTCCGAGAAGACGATGCTGACGAAGTCGGTGCGGATGGAGGCGGTCGAGGACGCGCTCGCCGGCGGCACCGGCACCGGGATCTTCGAGGGGTTCGATGGGGTCCCGACCTGGATCTCGTACGCCCCGGTCGATGCCAACGGGCCGAAGTGGGCGGTGATCGCCGAGGTCGACGACGAGGAGGTGATGGCTCCGCTGACGGCGATGCGGAACCACGTCCTCGTGTCGTCGCTGGTCGTGGTGTCGCTGGTCACCATCGGCGCGATCGGGATCATCCGGTGGATGACCGCTCCGCTGAAGAAGGTGTCCGAGGTCGCCGAGACGATGGCGAAGGGCGACTTCTCGAACGAGGTCACCGTCGACAGCGAAGACGAGATCGGCCAGACCGCGAAGGCGTTCGGCGCGATGCGCGAGCACGTCCGGGGCCTGTTCCAGGACGTGAACAAGATCGTGGCCGGGGCCCGCGCGGGTGACCTGTCGAGCCGCCTCGACTCGTCCCGGTACGAGGGCGAGTTCGCGAAGCTGACGATCGGGATGAACGACCTGCTCGAGGTGGTGTCCGCCCCGCTGCGCCAGGTGTCGATCAGCTCCCGCCAGGTGTCGATGGCGGCGGAGGAGATCCGCACCAGCAGCCGCACGATCGCCACCGGGGCGTCCGACCAGGCCGCGTCGCTCGAGGAGACCGCGGCCTCGATGGAGGAGATCTCCGGGATGACGCAGCGCAACGCCGAGAACACCCGGCAGGCGCGGGCGCTGACCTCCCACGCGCTCGAGGCCGCCCAGCGCGGCGACGGGGCGGTCCAGGAGATGGTGAAGTCGATGTCCGACATCCGCGAGTCGGCGTCGAACACCGCCGAGATCATCAAGAACATCAACCAGATCGCGTTCCAGACGAACCTGCTGGCCCTGAACGCCGCGGTCGAGGCCGCGCGCGCCGGAGAGGCGGGGCGCGGGTTCGCGGTGGTCGCCGAGGAGGTCCGGAACCTCGCGCTGCGCAGCAAGGAGGCCGCGCAGCGGACCGAGGAGCTGATCCACCACAGCGTCGGGCTGGCCGAGAACGGAGGCCAGCTGTCGATCCGGGTCAAGACCCAGCTGTCGGACATCGTGAAGTCGGTCGGTGAGGTCACCCGGATCGTCGGCGAGATCTCGGCGGCGAGCGAGGAGCAGGCGCGCGGGGTCCAGGAGGTCACCCGGGCGGTCACGATGATGGACCAGGTCGTCCAGAACGCAGCCGCCAGCGCGGAGGAGTCGTCGAGCGCCTCGAACGAGCTCGCCGAGCGGGCCCGGGAGATGGCGGCGTCGGTCAAGCGGTTCCGGTTGTCGGCCCACGACGGTCCGATCGCCACCGAGACCACCCGCCGCGGGACGCCCGCCCCGGCTGCGTCGCGGTCCGCGCCGTCGACCAAGGCGCCGTCGCTCCGGTTGGCCGCGTCGGGTGGGGCGGGGATGGACGAGCTGTACCCTGGCGAAGACGACGCCGCGTTCGAGGGGTTCTAGGATGTCCGCCGCCGCCGCGAACGCCCCCATGCCGGAGCGGGTCGAGAAGCGCCTCCGCGAGGCGGCCTACGAACACGCCGGGATCGTGCTCGGTCCGGAGAAGGCGAGCCTGGTGACCGCTCGGGTCCAGAAGCGCCTGCGCGCGCTCGGCATGACCGACTACACCGACTACCTCGCGCACTTCGAGTCGCACCCCGAGGAGGTGCAAGAGTTCATCAACGTCATCACCACCAACACCACCTCGTTCTGGCGCGAGCCGGACCACTTCACCCTGCTGCTCGAGCTGATGGACCAGTGGCTCGCCACCGGCCAGAGCCGGTTCCGGCTGTGGTGCGCCGCCTCGTCGACGGGCCAGGAGCCGTACACCCTCGCGTTGACCCTCGCGAAGCTGGTGGAGGAGCGGCACCTCGACCTGCAGATCCTCGCGACCGACATCGACACCCAGGTCTTGGCGAAGGCGAAGCGGGCGGTGTACGCGGCGGACGCCCTCGAGGGCGTGCCGGCGGAGCACCGGTCGACCGGGTTTCAGAAGGTGGACGGAGGGTTCAGGGTCGTCGACCGGGTCCGAAGGTTGGTTCGGTTCGCCCAGTTGAACCTGACCCGCCCCCCATACCCGATGAAGGGCCCGTTGGACCTCGTGATCTGCCGAAACGTGATGATCTACCTCGACGCCGAGGCGCGCGCCGCGTTCACCCGCGAGTGCGAGCGGCTGCTCAAGGCCGACGGCGTGTTGTTGATCGGGCACAGCGAGAGTGTCGTCGGGTCTACCCGAAAGCTGCGGATCGTCCGCCCGTCGGTCTACCGCATGAACACCCAGAGGACGCCGTGACCACCACCGTGATGCCCGTCCGCGCCGAGGTCGTCGTGGGGATCGCAGACCTGCAGGTCGGTCGTCCTCCGACCAAGACGATCGTGACGCACGCCCTCGGTTCCTGCATCGGGGTGTTCGCGTGGGATCCCCAGACCCACGCCGCTGCCTGCCTCCACTTCATGCTGCCGAAGGCCGAGTCGTCGGCCGACGCCGGCGACCGCGAGCCGTTCAAGTACGCCGACACCGGGCTGCCGAAGCTGATCCGGGCCGTGGCACCCGACAAGGTGTCCGCCAGTCGCCTCCGGATCGTGGCCTGCGGCGGCGCGACGATGAACGGCGACTCCGCGATGTTCCGGATCGGACAGCGGAACATCGCCGCCCTCCGCCAGTTCGCCTGGCACTTCGGGTTCGTGCTGTCGGCGCACGATCTCGGCGGAAACAGCCCCCGAACCGCTCGGATCGATCTCACGTCCGGCCGGGTCACCGTCGACAGCGGATCCCGCTCCACCCTCCTGTAGGAGTCTCCCTCCCATGATTGACGTGCTGTTGGTCGACGACTCGCCGGTCACCCGTCGAGCCCAGCGTCGGATGCTGGCGATCGCCGGCATTCCGACGGGGGTGGTGGAGGAGGCCGAGGACGGCCTCGATGCCATCGAGAAGATGCGCGCGCAGCGGTTCCACCTCGTGCTGTGCGATCTGCACATGCCACGGATGGGCGGGGTCGCGGTGTTGGCGGCGGTCCGCAAGGATCCCGCGCTGCACACCCCGGTGATCGTGTTCGTCAGCTCCGATCACTCGGAGACGCGGCGGGAGCGGTTGATGGAGGCGGGGGCGGCGGCGTTCATCCGCAAGCCCCTGAGCCCCGAGAAGCTGGTGTCGGTGATCGACGAGGTCCTGCCGGGCCTGCGGGAGACGACGTGACGATGAGCCCCCACGATGCGCTGCGTCAGACCGCGTTCGAGATCCTCGAGGAGGGCCTGTTCGTGTTCCTCGCGGAGGGCGAGCCGGTCACCGACATCGAGCCGGTGCGGTTCACGATGGCGATCGAGGGACCGGCGCACCGGTCCGAGGTCGGGATCCAGGTCAGCCGCGACCTCGCGCGGACGATGGCCGCGAACATGCTCGGCCTCGATCCGGACGAGATGTCCGACGGTGACATCGCCGCCGGGGTGGCGGAGGCGCTGAACATGGTGGCCGGGCGCCTGATGCCGGACATCGTCGGGTTCGGGCCCGAGCTCGAGCTCCATCCGCCGGTCGCCGGGGGGATGCCGCACGGGGACGTGATCGCGTTCGACTCCGACGGCGGGCAGATCCTGATGTGGTACGCCGCTTGACCACCCGCGTGTTGATCGTGGACGACTCCCCGGTCGTCCGCCAGGCGCTCGCGAAGGCGCTGGCCGAGGATCCGGAGCTCGAGGTGGTCGGCACCGTGTCGAACCCCCTCGAGGCGTGGGATCGGCTCGAACGGCTCAGACCCGACGTGTTGACCGTCGACGTCGAGATGCCGGGGATGGACGGGTTGACGTTCCTCCAGCGGCTGATGGCGACCCGCCCGATGCCGGTGGTGATCGTGTCGTCGAAGGCCCGGCGGGACCCGCGGCTGGTGTTGGACGCGCTCCAAGCCGGAGCGCTCGCGGTGGTGCCGAAGCCGCACTCCGACTACCCGCTGCCGCAGATGATCCAGGACCTGCGCCTGACCCTGCGGGGCGCCGCCACCGCGCGGGTCCGGGTGGTGTCCGGCGGGAGCAGCGCCGGGCCGGCGATCGCGATCCCCGAGGCCAGGGCCGCCACGAGCTTGATCGCGGTCGGGTCGTCGACCGGGGGCACCGCGGCGTTCGAGGTGTTCGCCCGCGGGCTGCCGCGCGGTCACCCGTGCGTGGTGCTGGCTCAGCACCTGCCGATCGACTTCGTGAGCCGGTTCGCCGAGCGCCTCGACGACGTGCTGCCGTCGAAGGTCGCGGTGGCCCGGGGCGGGGAGGTGCTCGCCCCCGGCCACATCTTCGTCGCGCCGGCCACCCACCACCTGCGGGTCCGACGCGACGGCGCGCGCCTCGTGACCGAGCTGCTCGACGCCGAGAACGTGAACTTCCACAAGCCGAGCGTCGACGTGCTGCTGCTTTCGGTCGCGTCGGTGTGCGCCCGGCACGCCGTCGGGGTGATCCTCACCGGGATGGGCTCCGACGGGGCGAAGGGGCTGCTCGCGATGCGCCGGGCGCCGGTACGGGATGCCGAGGGCTGCGGCGGAGATCGGGGCGGCGATGGAGTCGCTCCCGCTCGACAAGCTGGCCCGCCGGACGATCGAGGTGCTGGCGCGGACCGGCGCCCGGGCCGACGACCGGCCAGCGGCGCGCGCCCGCTGACCTTCGAGCGTCCGTCCCGACCTCCCGCGTGACGGGCGAGCGGGTCGCCACAACCCCCGTTGCGCCGGCGAGCACCGGCGGACGGGAGGACCCGATGTTGTGGATGTTGATCGCGCCCGCGTGCCTCGACTACGGTGATCTCGACCAGGGCGGCGACGACGACGACGCCTCGTCCGAGTCGGACG
>JBEBJW010000498.1:0-5745 GCA_040079715.1 Myxococcota bacterium
GCGAGGAGCAACCCGACGACCAGCGCGAGCGCCGCGAGCCCGACACCGACGCCGATCCACACCCGCCGATCCATCACCGGCCCTCGCCCGGCTCTTCGGCGCCCGTGACATCCGTGACGTCGGTGACGTCGGTGACGTCGGTGACGTCGTGGGGAGCGTCGCCATCGCCGTCGCCGTCCGTCGGTGCCGGGTCGCTGTCCGTCGGTGCCGGGTCGCCGTCCGCGCCGACCCGCCGCCGGATCCGATCGAACGCCGAGGCGAGCGAGGCCCCGGCCTGCTCGAGCGTCGCCTCGACCTCCGGCCGCCGCGTCTCGAGCGAGTCCGCCAGCCGATCCGCTTCGGTCCGCAGCCGATCCGAGCCCGCCGCGAGCCGCTCGCCGATCCGACCGAGCCGCGCCTCGACCCCGTCGACGTCCTGGTCGGTCAGGTCCGGCTTGACCAGGCGCCCGGCGCGCTCGATCAGCGTCCGCAGCCCCGCCCGCTGCTTCGCCGGGTCCGTGACGGCCTCTCCGGGGCTGACCCCGAACCAGGCGTGCAGATCGATCGGAGGCCGGTCCTCGCCGCCGCCGGTCAGCGACCGGATCGCGTCGCGGACCTGGCCGATCGCCCCCTCCCACCCGGCGTCGACGTGGGCGCGGGCCTGGTCTGCGTCGACCTCGAACGCCCCGAGCGCCTCCTCGGACAGCCGCGCCGGGCCGCTCTGGAGCGACCGGACCGTGAGCTCCCCCGGGGGCAGCGTCGCGTCGACCGGCACCAGGAAGAACCGCGTGCGATCGGGGTCGAACCACAGCCGGCGGGCGCCGCTCACAGCTGGACCGAGCCCGTGGTGCACGCGTTGCCGCAGAAGTCGCCGCCGAACTGGTAGTCCGGGGTGAACGTGCGGGCGGGGACCTCCTCGACCGCGACGTCGACGGTCTCGCCGAACGCCCGGAACGTGGTGATCGTGAGCCGGCCGGCGCCGCAGGCGAGCGTGTAGTCGCCGACCACGTCCGACGCGCCCTCAGCGAGCGGGCAGTCCACCGACAGGTCGAGCCCGAGCGGGTCCGACACGTGGACGGTGAAGTCGACCCGCGGATCCGGGAACAGCACCACCAACGACGACTCGCAGGTCGGGGTGCCGTTGTCGCATTCGTGGGGCTCGTCCGCCGGACATCCCGGGATCGAACCGACCGCTCCCACCGACAGGACCAGCGTCACCAGGGCCTTCCGCATCGCTCCGACCTCCATCACGGTCTCTGCCTATCCGGGTGCGACGGTTACGCCCGGCCTGGTTTTCTGTGAGGCGGATCACAGAACGCCAAATCGACCGAACAGTCAGTATGGCCGGATCCGATACCGTGTGTGTAGGACACGGCCACGATCCGTTCACGCCGACGACGACCTCGGCGCGACGGGTGGGGCTCGTGTTCCCGAACCGGAGGGGTCGATGGTACGAACGGTGGTTGCGTGGACGATGTACCCGGCGCTGCTCGTCGGGGGGCTCGCGACCACCCTCGCCGGCATCCATCGGGGGTACGACATGCCGGTGGTGGTGATGGCGGTGGTGCTGGCCTCGGCCGTGCCGCTGTTGATCGCCCAGCGGTTCATGCCGGCCGAGCGGGAGTGGTCCGCGCGGCCAGGCTCGTTCGGGATCGACCTGTTGCACATGGCCTCCACCGGGTTCACCACCGACATGTTGCGGGTGATGACGCTCGGCCTCGTGGTCCAGGTCGCGGTGGCCCTCCACGGGCTGCTCGGCGGTGACCTGTGGCCGTCGTCGTGGCCGCTGCTCGCGCAGTTCGCGGTCGCGCTGCTGATCGGGGACCTCGGCGCGTACTGGGTCCACCGGTCGTGCCACCGGTTCCCGCTGCTGTGGCGGGTCCACGCGATGCACCACAGCTCGGACCGGATGTACGTGTTCGCCGCCGCGCGGAACCACCCGATGAACGCGATCCTGATGCACACGATGCACCTGCTGCCGGTCACGCTGCTCGGCGCCCCGATCGAGGTGATCGCGCTGACCAGCGTGTTCACCGGGGTCCACGGGATGCTCCAGCACTGCAACGTCGACCTGCGCCACGGCTGGTTCAACTACGTGTTCGCCACCGCGGACCTGCACCGCTGGCACCACTCGGCCGACTACGCCGAGTCGAACCGGAACTTCGGCAACAACCTGATCATCTGGGACGGGCTGTTCGGCACCCGGTACCTGCCGGAGGGCCTGCCGGTCGCGGTCGGCCTCGGGCCGGTGACCCTGCCGGAGAGCTTCTTCGCCCACCTGCTGTCGCCGTTCCTGCTGAACCGGCTGCTGAACGAGCGCCCGGCCCCGAAGGCCGACGCGCCCCCGGCACCCGAGCCGTCGGTGCTGGACGCGCTCGACGCCGCCCTCGACCCCGGCGAGCCGCACCCGGAGTCGGCGATCGTCGCCTGACGCCCGCACCGGTCCCGTGCCCCGCCACGAACCGGTGCGCCACCTCGCGCCCGGTCGCCCAGCGGGCTACCGGGTGCCGACGGAGGATCCGATGGCCGAGCAGCGTTCCGAAGCGAGCGAGATCGCGATGTTGGTGTTCGTCCTCGCTCCCGTCACGGGCGCGATGTTCTCGGGCCCGATCGTCGGGCTCACGCTGATGTCGCTCGCGCTGGGCGACACCATCCTGATCGCCGTCTCCCGGTTCCTGTAGGAGCGGTCGGGCGCGCTGTCGGTTGGCGCCCCGGCGCTCGCCACGGTCGGCGCGCTGTCGGTTGGCGCCCGGCGCTCGCCACGGTCGGCGCGCTGTCGGTTGGCGCCCCGGCGCTCGCCACGGTCGGCGCGCTGTCGGTTGGCGCCCCGGCGCTCGCCACGGTTGGCGCCCCGGCGCTGCGCGCCGTCGGCCTCCGTCCGGGGTCGCTGCGCTCCGTCCTCGCTCCGCTCGGACCGCTCGCCCCGCGGTCACGGAGGGGCAGCACGCGTCGAGCGCTCGCGCCCTCCCGTCCGCCTGGCGCGGGCGATCCCCGTGCCGCCGCTACTTCAGCGGGATCTTCATCCCCGCCGAGCCCTTCGCGGTGCCGGGCAGGACCGCCGCCGGCATCCCGTCGTCCTTCGACAGCGGATCGCCGTCCGCGTCCAGCCGGACCGTGAGGTCGACCTTCGCCGGGAACGGCCGCGGGACGCCCGCCATCGCGATCGCGTCGGCCTCCGTGATCTGGAACGTCATCGGGAACGGCCCGGGCTGCAGCTTCAACGCCGCGAGCGGGGGACCGCCCGCCGGGTCGCGCACGCTGACGAACAGCGCCTTCGCCTGCCCGACCATCGACGCCTTCGCCGGATCGACCGACAGCGTCCCCGACACCACGATCGGCGCTGCGGGGGCCGCGGGCGGAGCCGGGTCCGCCGCGAACGCCACCGAGCCGACCGCACCCACCGCCGCGAGCCACATCGTCACCATCGCTCCTCCCAGGTCCCCGGGCCGAGTGGCCCGGGGTGCAGCGGCGCAGTCTACACCTACACGCCGAGGCGGGCGATCTCCTGATCGTACTGGGCCCGGGTCATCGCCCCGGAGGCGAGGCCGTCGTTCAGCTCGGCGATCCGCTTGCCGTGCACGACCTCGGCGGTGGTGACCCGCGCGCGCTCGGCCTCGTACCGGGCGGCGCCCTCGGCCTTCGCGTCGGAGAACAGGCTCTTCAGCTCGTCTTCGTTCAGCCCGCG
This sequence comes from Myxococcota bacterium, assembly GCA_040079715.1. Lineage (GTDB taxonomy): Bacteria > Myxococcota_A > UBA796 > UBA796 > JACKER01. Next base: position 3,665 of record JBEBJW010000498.1, read on the forward strand.
CCCGGCCTCGAAGTACCGCTGCGCGACCCGCCCGAGGCCGTACGTCGTCGCGAACGAGGTGGTCGCCCCGAACACCGAGCCCCACCCCGGTACGAACCGCGCCAGGTTGTTCACCGCGATCCGCATCGCCGCCGACCCGACGACCGACCCCATGAACCCGCGCACCGCCTGGCCGTCCATCGCGTGGCCGAAGTACTGGCCGATGTCGTGGACCATCTTCGCCTGGATCGCGACCACCGCGAGATCGGCGACGATCGCCACCCCGGGGACCGGCATCGCGCCGGCGACCGCCGACAGCACCGAGTACTTCAGGATGTCTTCGGTGATCTCGAGGTCGCGCTTCACCGGATCGGCCTCGGCGTGGATCCGCCCCGGCACGATGGTGTCGAGGGTCTCGCCGAACACCTGGCCGACGAGCGAGGCCTCCCCCTCGTTCGGGACGAGCTTCCGGAGCAGCGCCACCTCGTCGACCGAGGCCGAGCCGTCGGCGTACGCCACCGCGAACGCGGACTGGTGCACCCGGCCGCGCTCCTCGGCGTCGAGCAGGGCGATCTCCGCGTCGACGTCGGTGTTCTCCGCGAGCAGCGCATCCAGCAGGTCGCTGCGGGCGCCGAGGGCGGTCTTCAACGCCTCGAGCTCCTCGGGCTGGAGGGTGCGGTCGGCTCGGGCCACGGCCACCAGGACGCGGAACGAGGCGAGAGACTTGCGGTCGAGCTCCATGAACGGCTCCTCGGTGGGTCCCGGACGGCGTCCGGCGGAACGGCTGCGTAACCCGTCAAGCGACCCGCGCGGGAGAGATCGGCTCCTTCGTCGACGGTTCGAAACACGGCCGATCCGGCTGACAGTGCTCGGGGACCGCGGCCGCGTCGTCCGGTCCCCACGCCTGGCAGGTCCGCAGACACGAGTACGGCACGTCGCCGCGCAGCAGGTCCGCCAGCAGCTCGTCCCGGGTGTCCCACCGGGCCCCGTAGAACGTCTTCCACCGGAGCCACGCGCACAGGCGGATCTCGGTCGGGTCGGTCACCGCACACCTCCTGCGGCCGCAGCGGCGACCTTCGGTCCGGCCAACGCCCGGTCGAGCGTCTCGCGGATCGTGGTCGGCACCAGGCGCGCCTTGTACGCCGTCTGCGGCAGCGACGCCGACGGGATCACCATCGCGCCGAAGATGTCGTCGAGGCGTGGATCGTCCGGCGCGACCCCGACGCACGCGTGGCAGGCTTCGTCGAACCGGAGCGGCCGGTTCGCGATCCCGCCGAGCACCACCACCAGGGCCGCGATGGCACCTGCGTCGTCGAGGCGGACCCGGACCACGCACTCGACCAGCGGCCACTCGGCGCGCGCCCGGTGGATCGCCCGCCAGTACGCGCCCTGCTCCCCGACGACCGGCGCCGGCAGGACCACCGCGGTCACGAGCTCGCCGGGCCCGAACGCGTGGGTCGACCGCGGATCCTTGCCGTCGCCGAGGGCGGTGGGCACGTCCCGGAACTCGGCCCCGTCGACCTGGATCCGCCCGTCGTACGCCCACACCGCCGCCGCCATCGTCGACGGGTGCGGCGCGATGCACGGCCCGAGGTCGACCGCGGCGTGGTACACCGCGTCACCGCTCCGGGCGAAGCAGGTCGCGCCGCCCTTCTTCAGGCACTGGAACTCGGGGCTCCGGTAGTACCAGCACCGGACCTGCTGGGCGAGGCTGCCCCCGAGGGTCGCCCGGGCCCGGATCTGCGGGGTCGCGAGCCCGCCGGCCGCTTCGGACAGCCCGGCCCACCCCGCGGCGATCGCCGGATCGGCCGCGATCCGCGCGAGCCGGGCCAGCGCGCCGAGCTGGAGCCCGCCGTCCGGGGTCGCGGTCACCGCGTCGAGGCCCGGCAGGTCGCGCAGATCGACCACCGGCCCGGTCGCGATCCCGCGGTGGCGGAGCTCGGACAGGTCGGTCCCGCCCGCCCGGAGCGAGCCCTCGCAGGCCTTGACCTGCGGCAACGTCGTCGGGAGCGTGATCACGCCAGCACCTCCAGCACGGTCCGCGGGTTCAGCGGCAGCTTGTACGGTCGCTTGCCGGTCGCGTGGTGGAACGCGGTGCCGAT
>JBEBJW010000499.1:0-5745 GCA_040079715.1 Myxococcota bacterium
AGGTCGTCGAGCCGGCGGACCAGCTCGCCGAGGCCCGCGCCGACGAGCATCGCGCCCGGCACCGCGACGAGCGACATCCAGCGGTACCCGCGCATCCAGTCGCCGTCGGTGCCGACCTGGAACGCGCAGCCGACGAGGACCAGCGCGGCGGCGATCCCGATCGGGAGGCGCCGGCCGATCGACAGCACCGGGATCGCGGCGATCACGACCGCCACCGGCCACGGCGACGCGGTCACGAGCGAGATCCCGACCAGGACCAGCGCCACGACCCCCGCGACCCACCGCCAGCCGCCGGCCCCGAACGCGCCGACGACAGCCAGCGGCACCACCGCCGCGGTGCCGGTCTGGCGGAGGAACGCGACGAGCTGGGTCCACCCGCGGCTCGCCGGATCCGCCGGGCGGAACGTCGGGGTGCCGAGCTTCGCGTAGAACGTCGCGGGGAGCTCCTGGCCGAAGTACAGCACCCGGACGAGCTCGGCCCCGAGGAACGGGACGACGAACGCCGCGACCCACACCGTGGACCGGCGGGCGGCCGACGACCAGGTGCGCGCCGACGCGATCGCCGCCCCTGCGCCGATCACCGCGTACATCACGCCTTCCGGGCGGGTCCAGGCGAGGGCGAGGAACGCGAGCGGCCCGCCCACGTCGACGTCCGACGCGTTGACCACCCGCGCGCACGCCACCGCGAGGAGGACGGTGAACAGCGCGTTCTCGAGGCCGCTCTGGGCCCAGATCGCGTGCGGGGCGTACAGGGCGATCGCGGTGGCGGCGCCGAGGGAGGCGACGGGCCAGTCTTCGTCGAGGGATCGCATCGCGGCGTACACCGCGGGGACCGCGGCGCACCCGAGGGCGAGCCCGAGCCAGCGGGTCAGCGCGAACGGCTCGAACCCGAGCCAGTCGCCGACCGCGAGCAGCCCGACCCACGACGGGTTGGAGAACCCCTCGACCCGCTCGGCGCCGGCCTGGGCGACGAGGCCGAGGCCGCTCGCGAGGCTCCGCGCGTACGCGAGGTCGATCCCGGCGTCTTCGACCTCCCATCCCCACGACGGGAGCTGCATCGCGGCCGCGAGCACGACCAGCGCAGCGAGCGCAATTCGGCGGTACCGCGGCTCCACGGGACCCTCCTAAACGGTGGGGACCGACCGCGCTCCCCCCAGATGGGCACTCGTGGGCTCTCCCCGGCGGGCTACCAGGTTCGGATCACCGACCCCGCGATCGCCACGGACAGATCGGCGTTCCGCCCGAGCAGGGGCACCGGCGGGCCTCCCTCGGCGACGAGCACCACCCGCAGGTGGTCGACGACCGGGATCGTGGCCGAGCCGCGCAGGATCGGGGCAGCGCTCCCGACGCCGACCCGGCGGCCGTCGAGCCGCCCCGGGGTGGTCAGCCGCGCGCCGCCGCCGACCGCGACGCTGCCCCACTCGCCGCGCGGACCGCCCGCCGCCGCGAGCTCCCACACCGTGCCGGGGTGGATCCCGTCGTCCGCGGCGCCCCACACCGGCACCGATGCCGACACCCACCCGCTCGCCGCCGCGGTGTCGGTCGCGAGCTCGACCGACGGGGCGACGATCCCGCGCCACCACGGCGGTCGATCGTCCGCCACCTCGAGCGGGGCCGCGATCCCGCCGGTCAGCACGGGATGCAGCCGCCCGAGGACCGCCGACGGCGGCTCGAGCCGCGCCAACGCCACCGGGTCCGACCAGGTGGGCGCGATCCCGTCCGCGGACAGCGCCACCGCCGCCGGGACCACCACCCCGACCGGGAGCCACCGGGTGGGGCGGACCCGCGCCGACACCGCCGTCCCGACCTCGGCCCCGTCGGTCGCGTGGAGCTGGCCCGCCGTGTCCCACCGGGTGGGCGTCCCGGTCGCCGACAGCCCGACCCCGATCCCGACCACCTCGTCCTGGGCGAGGGCGCCCGGATCGATCGGCGGCCCGGTCCCGCAGCAGGCCGCTCCGTACGCGGCAGTGGCCCACCCGACGATCACGGGACCTCGAACTCGAGCTCGAACCCCTCGGCCCCGTCCGGATCGCCCCCGTCCGCCGACACGGCGCCGTCGAGCACCCACCAGCCGGACATCGCGAGCTCGATCGCCAGGGTGAACCGCCCGTCGGCGCCGCCGATCGCCGCGTCGCTCGCGTGGCCCATCGCCGGCATCGACGCGCGCGCCTCGACCACCGCGCCGTCCGCCGGCTCGACCGACGCGATCAGCGACACCGCCCCGGGCTCGTTCGGGACGCCGTCCACGGTCACGGTCCAGGTCCCGCCGTCGGTGGTGGCGGTCAGGACCTGCTCGGCGTCCACGCACCCGACGCCGACCCACGCGATCCCCGCGATCCATCCGGCCCGCATCGACCACCCCTCGAAGCTGGTAGCGCGCCGACCGCGCCCTCGGGGAGGGCAGGGGTGCGGCAGGATGTCGCAGGCCGGTTCTCTGGGCCTGCCGGCGGCGTTCGGCCGCCGGGGGCGATCGTCAGGTCACGGACCGACCCACGACGCCTCGAACGAGCCGCTGTAGTCGTCGACCAGGATCGTGCCGCCGTTGAACGAGCCGGTGATCGTGGTCATCCCGTCGGCTCCGGTCCAGTTCTCGTTCCAGACGAACAGCCCCGTGCCGTCTTCGCCGCGGGTGTCCCCGTTCAGGAACGGCCCGTTCACGGTGCCGGTCACGTCGCCGGTCACGTGGGACAGCCACAGCGCGGCCCAGATGTCGAGCGGAGGCCAGTCGCAGTCGATCGTGCCGGTGATGTGGGTCGGCTGGCTCTGATCGACCACCAGGTTCACCGGACCGTCGCAGTGCGACGACCCGCCGAAGAACGGGACCTTCAGCTCGTAGTCGATGTCGACCGTGCCGGAGTACACCCCGTCGATCAGCCCGCCGGTGGGCGGGTTGCCGGTGTCGGCGTCGCCGTCCGCGTCGGTGTCGCTGTCCGAGTCGGCGTCGGTGTCCGAGTCGGTGTCGGCGTCGGCGTCGCTGTCCGCGTCGGCGTCGCTGTCGGCGTCACTGTCCGCGTCGGCGTCGGCGTCGGCGTCCCCGATCGGGGTGGTCCCGTCGGTGCTGTCGGTCGGATCGGTGTCCGTACCGGTGGCGGTGTCGACGCCGACATCGTCGGTGGCGTCGTCCGTCGCGTCGTCCTTACCTTCCAGGCCTCCGGAACGGTCCCCGTAGTAAGAAAGGGATCCCGTGCAGGCCACGACCATCGACCACAACATGCCGTCCCCCGCAACCCGCACCGAAAGGCGTCGGTTCCGTCAGGTGCAATCGGATAGCCGGTAGCTTACCCCGTTTCGCGTCATTCGGCACCGAACCGTTGCGCGAGGAGCACTTGCTGCGCCCGGCCGAGATCGAACTCGCGCCCGTGCTCGGCGCCGAACGCGCACGCCTGGCGCACCAGCTCGAGCAACAACACCTCCCGCGATCGCCCGTCGGCCTGGAGCGCGCGTCGGACCGGGGCATGATCCAGGTTCACCGAGAACACCAGCCGCCCGCGGTGGCTGTCCGGGCGGATCCACGCGATGTCGAGCGATCCCGGGCGCGCGACCGGCGCGACGCGCAGCGCGAGGGACGGGTTGCCGATCGCGTCGAGGATCCGCCGCTCGATCGCCTGGACCGAGGCGGTCGGCACCATCGCGGACGGCCCGGAGCGGACCAGTGGCCGCTCGTCGGTCGGCTCCGGGGGCGCGGCGGCGTCGAGCTCGCGGGGATCGATCCCGTCCGCCGCGGGGCGGAGCGCCGGCGGGGTGCGGAGCCACGCGTCGAGGGTCCCGACCGTCGACCCGTCGGACGATCCCCCGGGCCGCCGGAGCTCGATCCGCCGGGCGAGCTCGAGGGCGGTGCCGGACAGGACCTCCGCGCGCCGCCACACGAGCAGCACGAACGGGATCGCGTAGCTCCGTGCCGCCTCCGCCCACTCCGGCCGGGGCGGCCGATCGAGGATCGCCACCAGCTCCTGGTACAGGCGCAGCCCCGCGAGCTGCGCCAGCCGCCGCTGCTCGACGTTCAGCGTCGGCGCGCCGTCCTCCGACCACAGCAGCCCGTGGCACGGCACGCTCCGCTCGAGCTCGGACAGCCCGATCAGCTGGCCGGTGGTCCGGAGCAGCACCCCCGCGGTGCCGTCATACGGGACCCGCAGCCCGAGCCAGCCGCGCAGGCCCGCCTGGTGGACCTCGTGCCGGACGAGCCAGCCGCGATCGGTGTCCGACATCGTCCGCCACACGTCGGGCCTGTCGTCGTACCGGAGCCGCGGCGGCGGCCCGTCGGAGATCGCCTCGAGCTCGTCGCGGGTCAGCGCGAACGTCCACGGCTCGGCGAGCCGCACCCCGCGCCGGGCGACGATCCGCGCCGCTGGGTGCTCGCGGATCTCGGCCAGGCTCCGCCGACCGCCTCCGTCGCTCGGGACCAACAGCGGGGTGCGGTCCGAGTGGAGCCACCGGGCGAGGTGGATCAGCGCGAGCCGGCCCATCCCCTCGGCCCGCCCGGCGGTGATCGGCGCCGGCTCCCCCGGCCGGCTGGCGAACGCGTCCCACCGCCGCTCGGCCTCGACCCGCTGCAGCCCGGTGAACAGGGTGAACAGGCCGCGATCGTAGCTCCGCGGGTCGCTCGGGGTGTCGCCGCCGATCCGCGCCGCGCCGACGATCTCGGGGTACGGCCGCACGCCGGTGGTGAACACCTGGTCGCGATCGCGCGGGCAGAACGTCGCTCCGACCCACACCACCTGCTGGAGCGCGGGGCTCGACCAGGCCTCGGCGTGCTCGAGCCAGATCCATCGGTCGCCGAACCGTCCGGCGCCGAACAGCGGCCGCGCCTCGAGCTCGGGGTGGGTCAGGTGACCGTAGCCGAGCCGCCGCTCGAGCCCGTCCAGCGCGAGGAGCGCGCCGAGATCCGGCACCGAGAACGTCTCCGGCCGTCCGAGCGCGCCCTCGAGCCGATCGAGGGTCAACGGTCCGGTGGTGGTGCGGGCGAGCGGGGCCTGCCGAACGTCGCGGGGCCACCCGAGCGGCAGCGCCACCTCGGTCCGGATGGTCCCGTCGGCGAGCACGAGCTGCGGCACCCCGAGCGCGCCGAGCAGCTCGGCCAGCAGCGGCCCGTCGACCTCCCCTCCGTCCGGCGGGACCGCGAGCGGGTGGGCGGCCTCGAGCGCGGCGCGGACGTGCGACTCGTCGAGCTTGCCGTCCGTGCTGTCGTGGATCGTCAGCGCGACCCGCGGCAGCGCGAACGCGGTCGCGAGCGTCCGCGGCTTGGTCATCTCGCGCCCGCCGGTGACGTTGACCACGTGCCCGTCGATCCCGCCGAGCTCGACCACCCCGTGGGGCCCGACCACGCAGAACGGGACCCCGGGTCCCCAGTCCGGCAGCGGGCCCTCGAGGTACGACGTGACCACGACCCGCCCGGACCACGCACCGCCCGACGGCGCGTCGATCGACACCTCGCGGGTCCGGATCCGGCGATCGACGATCCGCCGCACGAAGTCGAGGTCCGCCTTCGAGGTCAGCCGATGGATCGCGCGCTCTGGCACCGCCGACGACAGCGTCTGCGCCTGGCCGTCCGTCAGCACCAGGATCTTCCACGGGAACCGGTCCGGCGACGCGGTCGACCCGAGGCTCCGCGCGACCGTGCGGCTGACCGTGAACACCGGGGCGTCGGTCCGGCGGCGGAGCTCGGCCGCGGTGGTCACCCCGCGGGGAGCGACCATCGGGATCAGCTCCGGCAGCGGCTCGGCGCGGGCCTGAGCGCTGACCGGCGAC
>JBEBJW010000500.1:0-5744 GCA_040079715.1 Myxococcota bacterium
CCCGCGCGGATCGCGACCGCGGCGGCCAGCTTCGGCACGGTCGACCCGGCGGATCAGCGCGTGTTGGCCGAGATCGTGCTCGACGAGCCCCTCGTCGGGGGCCCCGGGCCGCTCGCCGGGGGTCCGACCGGCGCAACCGGGACACCCGAGCGGATCGCGGCGTTGTCGCGGCACCTGTGCGCGGTCGGCGCGCGGCGCCCGGTGATCCTGGTGATCGACGACGCCCACCGCGGGGTCGACGCGCTGCTGTTCGCCCGGTGGCTGCTGCGCCGGCGCGAGATCGAGCCGACGCCGGTCCTGCTGGTGATCGTCGCGCAGGACGAGGGGCTGGCGCGGCACCGTCCGGCGCGGGACCTGGTGGCGCAGATCGCGCAGAGCGACGGGGTGGATCGGCTCCGGGTCGACGGCCTGTCCGACGACGAGCAGATCCAGCTGATCCGCGAGCTGGTCGGGCTCGAGGGGGAGCTCGCCCGGCGGGTCGCGGCGCGGACCGGCGGAAACCCGGCGTTCGCGGTCGCGCTGCTCGAGGATCGGGTCGCGCGCGGGGTGCTCGAGCAGGCCGAGGGCGGGTTCCGGCTCCGCGACGGGGCCGAGGCCCAGCTCCCCGACGATCTCCACGCGATGTGGGCCGCCCACCTCGAGCACGCGCTGTCCGAGTACCCGGAGGAGGTGTGGGGCGCGCTCGAGCTCGCGGCGGTGCTGGGGATGCGGGTCGACACCGACGAGTGGCTCCGGATCGCGGCGTCCACCGACCTGATGGCGTCGGTCGACGCGGTGGACGCGCTGATCGGCCGGCGGCTGGCGGTCAGCGTGCGCCCGTCGGAGTCGTTCCGGTTCGCCCACCCGATGGTCCGCGAGAGCCTGCTCCGGCGGGCGGCAGACGCGGGGAGCCTGGCGGGGCTGCACCGGCTGGTGCTCGCCGACCTCGAGGCCCGCCCGTCGGTCGACGATCAGCGGATGGCCCGGCACCTGCTCGGGGCGAACCGCCCGGCGGACGCGGTGCGGCGGCTGCTCCACGCGGCGCAGTCGCTGTTCGCGACCGGCAACCCGCACGGGGCGCTCGACCTGTGCGACCAGGCGGAGGAGGCGATCGGCCGGGCGCCGGACCTGTCCGCCCGGTGGCGGCGCCCGGTGGCGCTCCAGCGGATGCACGCGCTCCTCGTGCTCGGGCGGCTCGACGAGGCAGAGTCCGCGGCCCACGGCCCGGCGACCGACCCGGCGGCGACCCCGGCCGAAGCGCAGGAGGCGCGGATCACCCTCGCGACGATCGGCCTGTACCGCGGGCGGGTCGACGAGGGGCGGGGCCGGCTCGAGCAGCTGGTGAAGGTCACCCGCACGACCGGGCTCGAGGAGCAGCTCGGGCGCGCGCTGCGCTCGCTCGCCACCGCCGATCTGCTGCTCGGGGACCTCGCGTCGGCCCTCCGGCACGCGACCGAGGCCCGATCGATCGCCCTGGATCTGCAGGACGGCACGCTGTGGGGCGAGGCGACCCGCGCGCTCGCGACCGCCCTGGCCGAGCTCGGCCACCTCCGCGAGGCCAACCAGGTGGTGGACGAGGGGATCGCCGAGCGGAACCGGTACGCGCTCGATCCCGCCGGCGTCGCCGGGTTCCTGAACCTCGCCGCCGAGATCGAGCGGCGGAAGGGGTACTCGGATCGCGCGGTGCCGCTGTACGAGGAGGCGGTCGATCTGCTCGATCGGATGGGCTCGCTCGAGGCGTCGGTGCCGCGGCTGAACCTCGCGATCATCCACGCGACCGAGGGGCGGTACGGCGAAGCCTGGCGACTGGCCGAGCGGTGCCGACGCGAGACCGCGCTCCAGGGCCGTCCCCCGCTCGAGATGGGCGTCCGCGCGGTGTTGCTGGTCGCGGCGCTCGGCCTCGCCGACCGGCCGGCGTGGGAGCAGCACGGGGCGCGGTTCCTGGAGCTCGCCCGCCACGGGGTCACCACCACCCCCGACGGCTACGTGCTGGCGGCGCTCGCGGTGAACCTGCTGCGCGACCTCGGCGATCACGCCCTCGCCGACGCCCTGGCCGCCGTCACCCGCGCCTGGTCGACCGGACGCGGCGTGGCCCACGTCGGCGAGATCGCCGCCCTGCTCGGCGATCCACAGGTCCGCTGACCGGGTCAGTACCCGTAGGTCACGGTCCGCGCGATCTCGTCGAGCTCGGCCTTCAGCGCCTCGAACCGGGCGCGGTCCGGGCCGGTGAGCTCCTTCGCCGCCCGGCCCTCGCCGTCGTCGAACCGGCCCTGCAGGTCGAAGAACTTGAACCCGCCCTGCTTGGTCCGCAGGATCTTGTACCGGGCGTCCCGGAGCGCGACCATGTCGACGTCGTACGGACCGCCGCCGATCGGGGAGAACCGCTCGGTGTACACCGTCCGGCGCGGGCCGTCCGACCGCGGATTCGCCAGCACCGACGCGAACGACTGCCCGTCGAGGACCAGCCCGTCCGCGGACGCCCCGGCGAGCTCGAGCACCGTCGGGAGCAGATCGACCGCGTGGACCAGCGCCTTCGCCTCGCCGGGACCCGGCACCCCGGCGCCGGACACGATCAGCGGGACGTTCGTTCCCCCCTCGAACAGCGAGGCCTTGCCGTGGCTCGGATCGAGCGGCGGCAGGATCGCCCCCTGGTCGGTCCCGTTGTCACCCACGAACACGATCGTGGTCGACCGGCGCTGGGCGTCGGACATCGAGGCCAACAGGCGGCCGATCTCGCGGTCCATCGCCTCGACCGCCGCGGTGTGCAGCTCGAGGTCCGTCGCGTCCTTCGACACCGGGTGGGACAACAGGTCGGCCGGAGGGGCGTGGAACGGCTCGTGCGGCGCGTTGTACGCCACCCACAGGAACCACGGCTCGGGCAGCGTCTTCAGCTGGCCGACCGCGTCGTCGGTGGTCTCGGCGGTGGCGTACCGGGTCGACCACGAGACCTCGCCGTCGGTGTCCTTCTCGTAGTGGAAGTAGTTGCCGCGCTGCCCGTAGTCCTTGCTGGTCAGCACGAGGTTCCCGATGCAGCCGGCGTAGTGGTCGAACCCCTGCTTCAGCGGGTGCTCGAACGCGTGCTCGGTCCGGAACCCGGACAGGTGCCACTTTCCGATCGCGGCAGCGTGCCAATCACGCCCCTTGCGGTCGAGCGCCTCCGGGATGGTGATTTCGCCGAGCGGCAGCTCGTAGGTCGACTCGCCGAGGTCGACGATCCCGCCCATCCCGTTCCGGCGTCCGTACCGGCCGGTGAGCAGGGCCGCGCGGCTCGACGAGCAGGTCGGGTAGGTGTACGCGTTCCGGAACAGCACGCCGTCGGCGGCCAGCCCGTCGATCGACGGGGTGGACGGGGTCACCGACTGCTCGTGGTACGCGCGGACCTTGTCGGTCCCGAGGTCGTCCGCCACGATCACCAGGAAGTTGGTCGGGCGGGCGTCCGGGGTGACCGGCCCGCCCGGAGCGGGGGCCGGAGCAGGCTCCGCGGGGTGGCCCTTGCCGGTCCGGGGCGTGGCTCCGAGCGGGTTGCCCCCGCAGCCGAACGCGAGCGCCGCCGCCAGCCCCGCGCCGACACTCCACCGAACCACCCACCCAGGCCTACCCGTCATCGAACCCTCGGTCGTCGTCAGTGGTCGTGACCACACGGCTGCTGGCCACCCGGAAGCGGAACAGGGTCGTACCCTCCGGGGAAGAACGGTTGGCACCGCAGGATGCGCTTGGCGCCGAGCCACACCCCGTAGACCCCCCAGACCTCGATCGCTTCCCTCGTGTACGCCGAGCAGCTCGGGGTGAACCGGCAGGCGGGCGGGGTGAGGGGAGAGATGAATCGCCGATAGAACTTGATCGGCTGGATCAGGAGCCACCGAACCATGGTCGGAGGGTAACCGAGCGCCCCGCGCGCGTCGTGGTCGCGGGGCGCCGACGGTCAGCCGATCCGCTCCACGCGGCCGTCGGCGTGCCGGGCGAACCGGCCCTCCGCCCGATCGTGGACCGGCGCTTCGGACGGCCACGGCCACCCGCCGAACCGCGTGCGCTGATAGTCGGCGAACGCCTGTTGGATCTCGGCCTTGGTGTTCATCACGAACGGCCCGTACTGCGCCACCGGCTCGCGGATCGGCCGCCCCTGCAGCAGGACCAGCTCCGCCGGGGTGTCGCCGTTGATCAGCTCGACCGGCGCGTCCGGCTGGAGTCGGACCGCGGTCCGGACCGGGACCTCCCGACCGCCGATCCGGGCGCGGTCCCCGGCGAACAGGTACAGCGTGCGGTTCGTCCCCGGGTTCGCCGGCGGCAGCGTCCACCGAGCCGAGGGCGACAGGCGGATCGTCCAGATCGCGAGGTCGCTGTCCGGCCGCGACGCCCACGACCGCGGCGGCGGCGGCGGCGGCACCGCGTCGCCGAGGCGCCCGGCCACGACCGTGATCTCGACCGGGCGGCCGTCCGGATCGGTCTGCCGGACCGTCGGGATCTGCTCCCGCCACAGCATCGCGAAGTGCGGCGGAGCGAGCTTGTCGGCCGCCGGGAGGTTCAGCCAGATCTGGAACAGCTCGAGCGGGTTCGGGCCCGTCTTGTCGAGGAGCGGGAACATCTCGGAGTGGACGATCCCGCCGCCGGCGGTGAGCCACTGGGCGTCGCCCCCGCCGAACCGGGCCGCCGCGCCGAGCGAGTCGGAGTGGTCGATCAGCCCGCGCCGGACGAGGGTCACCGTCTCGAACCCGCGGTGGGGGTGGTTCGGGAACCCCGGCACCGAGCGCCCGTGGTACATCCGCCACCCGTCGCGGCCCTCGAAGTCCTGGCCGAGGTCGCGGCCGGCGAGCGACGCGGCGGGCCCGAGCGCGTCGTTGCCCGCGGGGTAGCGATCGTCGTGGTGGACGCAGAACAGGAACGGGTCGGCGGTCTGCCACTGAAACCCGAGGGGATGGGTGCCGAGGACGGGATCGGACATCGTGGACCTCGCAGTCCGACAAGCTATGCACCCCCGCGCCACCGTCGAGTCGTGATACGACCTGTTGGCCCAACTGGCGAACGGAGGAACGACATGACCGTACGTGGATGGTTCGTGAGCGGGTTGATCGCGGTGATCGCGGCGGTGACGCTGGCTACTGCGGCGATCCCGACCCGAGCGGACGCGGGTACCTGCACGGTGACCTGCTACAAGCACCCGATCACCGGGCAGAAGATCTGCACGCCGCCGTGCCCCTGACCGTGCGCGCCTGACGGGAGGACGGGCAGTGAGCGATCCGTCCCCGTCTGCGCCGGCGGGACCGCCCTCGCGGGACCGCGCGCCTCCCGTCGGATACGCGGGTGGGCGTCCCCGAGGTCCCGATGGTCCGCCCCGGCTCCGTGCAGCCCGCCACGCTCGCCCCGCTGTCCGACGTGCCGTGGACATCGCCCACCGACGTCGGCGCCGCCGTCGCGGCTGCCCGTCGGGCCCAACCCGGGTGGGCCGCGACCCCGCTCGCCGCCCGTGAGAAGGCCGCGGTGGCGCTCGGGCGGCTGATCCTCGAGCGACGGGACGAGATCCTCGGGATCCTCACCGACGAGACCGGGCGCGACCCGGCGGAGAGCCTGCTCGGCGAGGTCGCGTTCGCCCTGTCGTACGCGAAGGGCGCGGTGGCGGTGGCGCGCAGGGCCCTCGCCCCGGAGAAGGTCGGGCTGTCGCCGATCGACTTCCCGGGCAAGCGGGCGGTGATCGAGGCGGTCCCCCGCGGGGTGGTCGCGATCGTCGAGCCGTGGAACTACCCGCTGCTCCAGTTCTACAAGCCGCTGTA
>JBEBJW010000501.1:0-5743 GCA_040079715.1 Myxococcota bacterium
GTCGTGGATCACCGCCCCGGTCGCCCCGGACAGCGCGGTCGTCCCGCCGGTGTACCCGTCGCGGATCGGCGCCCCGACGATCACGTCGGTCACGCCGTCGCCGTCCACGTCGTCGAGCTCGCTCACCGCCCAACCGAACAGCGATCCGGCGGCGCCGTCCACCCGCCAGACCTCGGCCGCGTCGGGCTCGACGTACGTCGCTGCGGTCGTGGGACCCATCCTCACCTCCTGGGTCCCACCGTACGGTCGGCGGTCGATCCGCCGCTTTCACGTTCGTGCGCGGAGCCGCCGGAGGGTCGCCCACCGCCCGCGGACCGCCGACGGGGGCGCCCCGAACACCCGCCGGAACCGGGTGGTGAAGTGGCTGTGGCTCGCGAACCCGAGCCCGAGGGCGAGCTCGGTCAGGTCGACGGTCGGGTCGGCGAGCGCCCGGAGCGACGACCGGAGGCGGAGGTGGGTCCGGTACTCGTGCAGGCTGCGGCCGGTGTGGGCCCGGAACAGCCGCGCGGCGTGGTACGGCGACAGCTCGACCGCGTCGGCGAGCTCCCCCAGCGTGTGATCGTCGGTCGGCGCGACGGACAGCCGCCGCTCGAGCCGGTGGACCGCGTCCCGGTGGCGCGCGCTGGACCGGACCGGCGGCGGGCGCGGCGCCCCGAACCCGCGGGCGACCACCGCCCGGACCAGGTCCACCGCCTCCTCCTCGACCTCGAGCGGGTCCCCCCGGCCAGCGATCTCGGCCAGCGCGGCGTGGCGGAGGTGGAGCGACGCGTCGATCGGCGCCCGGTCGAACCCGAACGGGTGCCCGGGCACCTCGGCCGCGGCCGGATCGTGCTCGGCGGCGATCGCGGCGTAGGTCGCGGCCCCGAGCGCCACGTACAGGCACCGGTCGCCGCGGGGATCGAGCAGGCGCCGGACGTAGCGCTGGTCCGCGTTGTAGAACATCGCCACGTTCACGTTCGCGACCACCGCCGGCCGATCGACGTGGGCGATCTCGACCGCGGTGGTCGGGAACACCACCAGCGGGCCGCCGCCGATCACGTTCGGGTGCGACCACGCGGCCTCGCCGGGGGGGCACCGGAACCACCCGATCACCAGCCCGGGACGCTCGACGAGCAGGCGATCCACCGCCACCCCCGTGGATCGAGGGTGGCGCGGCGCGCCGGATCGTTCACTCGCCGGGCGCCTTGATCAGCCCCTTCTTGTCGAGCGAGTCCGTCAACACGTGGGCGAGCCCCGGCACGTCGAGGTCGATCCGGATCGTCACCGCCCGCGCCTCGGCCTGCTTCTCGGCGGTGATCGACGCCGACGCCACGAGCTGCTCGGTCGGCACGCCCTGCTTCTCGAGGTACCGGACGGCCGCGACCGCGCGGGCGGAGGCGAGGCCCCAGTTGTCCTTGAACGGGCTCGACGGCTTGACCGGGACGCCATCGGCGTGGCCGATCACCTGGATGATCGCCGGCGTGCTCTTCACCACCCCGGCGACCTCGGTCAGCACGCCGTACGCGCTCGGGTGGAGCTCGGCCGATCCGGCGGCGAACGCGATCCGCTCCGGCAGGACCACATTGAGCGACTGGTTGACCATCCCGATCTGGACGACGTTGTCCGACAGCGATCCCCGCAGGCCGCGCCGCATCGACTCGACCGAGATCTGCGAGTCCGACTGGGTGGTGATCTGGGTGTCGAGCAGCCCCGAGCTCAGCGGCGGCTTCGGCGTGTTCTGGAACACCGCGTGCGGCATCCCCCCGGTGAACGCCACGTTCAGCGCGTCGACCACCGCCTGGAGCTTCTCCTCGTCGGTCTGGGCGGTGGCGTACAGCACGGTGAAGAACGCGAACAGCAGCGTGATGAAGTCCGCGTAGCTCACGAGCCACCGCTCGTGGTTCTCGTGCTCCTCGTGCTTCTGTTTGCGGCTCATGCGGCTTCCTTGGCCGCGTCGCCGCCGCCGTGATCGCCGCCCTTGCCGTGGCCGACGTACGGGGTGAGCATCTCCTCGAGCTGCCGCGGGTTGGCGCCCGACGCGACGACCTCGAGCCCGGTCAGCACCATCGTCTTGACCTCGACCTCGGCGGCGATGATCTTCTTCAGCCGGGAGCCGAGCGGCAGGAACACGAGGTTCGCGCTGCCGACGCCGTAGATCGTGGCGACGAACGCGACCGCGATCCCGGTGCCGAGCTTGCTCGGGTCGTCGAGGTTCGACATCACGTGGATCAGCCCGAGCACGGCGCCGAGGATCCCGACGGTCGGGGCGTACCCGCCGGCGGTCTCGAACACCTTGGACGACGCGTTCCCGTGGTGCTCGGTGATGTCCATGTCGATCTCGAGCAGCTTGCGCAGGTCGTCGACCGAGTACCCGTCGATCAGCACCCGCAGCCCGCGCGACAGGAACTCGTCGTGGATCTCGGGGAGCATCGCCTCGACCGCGAGCACGCCGTCGCGCCGGGCGACCGACGCGACCTTCAGCAGCGTCTCGAGCAGCGCCTTGCGGTCGGCCAGGCCGGGCTTCAGGATCCGCGGCATCAGCCGGAACAGGTTCTTGATCTCCTCGTCGGTCGACGCGAGCCAGGTGGCGCCGATGGTGCCTCCGAGCACGATCATCCCGGCGGTCGGCTGGATCAGCGAGTCGATGTGACCGCCTTCCATCCAGTTGCCGAGCAGGATCAACCCGATCGCCATCGTGATCGCGAGGATCGGACTGGGGGACATGCGCGCGCTCCGGGGTGGTCTCTACGCTCCTCGGCGCGTTCGGCCGCTACGTTGAGGCGATCCCACCCGGCCGCAACCCCGCCGAAACCAGCCCCGAGCGGTCGAGCGGGGAGACCAGCCCCGACCGGTCGAGTCGGAAACCCGGCCCCACAACGACGGACGCCCGCCACCGGATCCGGGGCGGGCGTCGAGGGGGCCGTCGCGGCGGACCGCGGAGGCGCTCAGAACGTGACTTCGACCTCGTCCTTCGCCCGGTTGTCCTTGCCGGCCGCCGACGCGATCGTGAACTTGATGGTCTCGCCCGGCTTCCCGCGGACCGAGACCTGGTGGACCTTGGTCATGTTGTCGTCCTTGCGCTCGAACCCGTTCTCGCCGCGGACCATCGTCTTCGCGGGCTCGTTCGTGAGCCACGCGATCACCGCGCGGCTCTCGCCGGCCTTCTTGACCCGGGTGCGGCTGATCGTGAGGTTGCCGTCGCCCCCGCCGGCCTTCCGGTCGCGGCCGGAGTCGCGCGGGGCCTTGGCGCCGAGCGCAGCCACCGGGTTGACGAGCCCGGCGCCGTACACGGTGTCCCACCCCTTGTCGCCGAGATCGGTCGCGGTTCCGGTCAGCAGCTCGCGGATCCCGTCCGGATCGTGGGTGCCGTGGGCGTAGACCAGCGCGGCGCACCCGGCGACGTGCGGCGTGGCCATCGAGGTGCCCTGGAGGAAGTGGTACGCCCACACCCCCTCGAGCCGGGTCTCCTGGAGGACGCCGTCCTGCTGGCCGTCGCCGTTCAGGTCGGCGGTGGTGTCGCCGCCGGGCGCGACCACGTCGATCTGCTTGCCCTGGTTCGAGTAGAACGCGACGGTGTTCTTCAGGTCGACCGAGCCGACCGCGATCGTGGTCTCGAGCGCCGCGGGGAACCCGATGAAGTCGGTGAACCCGTCGTTGCCGGTGGCCGCGACCACGGTGACGTCGTTCTCGTACGCGTAGGCGACCGCGTCGGCGACCGCCTCCGAGTTCATCGGCGAGCCGAGCGACAGGTTGATGATGTTCGCCCCGTTGTCGACCGCCCAGATGATGCCCTCGGCGACCCAGGTGTTGCTGCCCGAGCCGTTCGCGTCGAGCACCCGCACCGGCAGGATCGAGACCTTCGGCGCGACCCCGACGGTGCCGATCCCGTTGTTCGACGCCTGCCCGATCGTGCCGGCGACGTGCGAGCCGTGGCCGTTCTCGTCGTCCGGCGCGTTGTCGCCGTCGACGAAGTCCTTGCCCTTCAGCAGCTTGAAGAACCCGTCCTCGTTCGCGGACACGCCCGTGTCGACCACCGCGACGACCACCCCTTCACCCTGTGTGATCTCCCACGCCTTGTCGACCTTGATGTTCTGCATGTGCCACTGGTACTGCCAGTACGGGTCGTTGGGCGCGCCCGCGTTGCGGACCTCGCTCACCGGCTCGACCCACTCGACGCTGTCGCTCGCCTCGAGCTTCTTCGTCACCTCTTCCGGCGACTTCGCGGTCCGGATCCGGATCGTCCGCCCGAGGCCGAGGCCGTCGGCGACCTCCCGCTTGCGCGGGGCCTCCTTGTGGACCTTCTCGGACTCCTTGAGCGAGAGCTGGCCGAACGCGCCGTCGAGCCGATCGTCGCCGGTCTTGACCTTGCCGCCGCCCACGTCGAGCTCGCGCACGCCGGGGGCGAGCTTCACCACGAACTCCTCTTTCTTCCGCGATCGCTCGACCGTGGCGCCGGTCGGGATCTTGTCGGCCTTGCCGCCCTTCTTGAGGGAGCTCGACCCGACCCGCAGCTTCTTGCTGTCGGCCTTGCCGTGTTTTCCGCCGTGATCGCCCGCGTCGTCGCCGCCGGGCGTGGTGCCGCCGGTGAGGCCGGTGCACGCGAGCCCGACGATGGCGGAGGCCAGCATCGCGGAGACCAGGAATCCGTGCTTCGAGTTCGACATTTTCACCCCGTCGCGAACGACCGGCCCGGAGGGAGGGGGGCGCCGGTCCTCGTCCCCTTGGACGCCCGACCCGGTGAGCGTATTCGCGGAGTCGACGGAAAACATCCCGAATCGTCAGTGGATCGTGACGGGGTGGGATCCGCTCGCGATCCGCGCCGCCGGAGGCGACTCAGTCGATCTGATCGGGGGTCCAGGTGCCGGCGGGGCCGTGATCCGGGACCAGCACGAACCGGACCTCGCCGCGCGGTCGACCGGACAGCGTGGCCGGGTGGGCGAGCGTCCCGATCAGGAACCGGGACCACCGGATCTCCTCTCGCCGGAGATCGACCTCCAACGTCCGGTATCCGGGCGCGCTCACCACGACCCGCTGGTGGCCGAACGGGACCCACCGCAGGGTGACGTCGGCCGGGGTCACCACCCGATCGCCGTTCACCACCAGCCGGTCCGGGAGGTTGTCCGGGAGCACGATCTCGGTCGGGGTGGGCTCGGCGGTCAGCGTGACCTTGTACGCGCAGCCCGCGAGCCCGCTCAGCAGCAGCGCCGCGACCGATCGGACGGCGGTGGACGGGATCATCGGGCAGCCCTCACCGGATGAACGTGGGATCGTCCAGCCGTACGAACATCGTACCGTCCGCGATCTGCATCGACACCAGGTGATCCGCGAGCTCGGCCGCGGCGGGCCCCGGAGCGGACAACACCGACCGCGGCAGCTCGAGCTTGCGTCCGCCGACGATCCACGTCAGGTCGAGGTCGCCGAGCGACATCCCGTCCGGGACGACGAACGCCCGGCCGCGATCCACCTCGACCCGCCCGCGGAACCGGACCGCCCAACACGCGCCGGCCTCGACGTGCTCGGGGTCGCTCTCGCCGTGCGGGACCTGGGCCTCGAGCCGGACCTCGGTCCCGTCGATCGCGAGCCACGCCGGCAGGTCGAACTGCTCGCGGACCAGGAACGACGCCTCGCGCCCGGACAGCACGAGGGTCGACCGGGGATCGCCCTTGTAGTCCTCGAGCCGACGGCGGAGCGCGCCCATCTCCCGGAGCGACAGGTCCTCGCGCGGCAGCTCGACGCACGCGACCGGCCGGGCCCGGTGCCAGGT
>JBEBJW010000502.1:0-5740 GCA_040079715.1 Myxococcota bacterium
GACCGCGCGGTCGCGTTCACCGCCCCCGCCGCCGGCCGGTACGGGTTCGCGGTCCACCCGGACGCGCCGTTCGACGCGATCGTGTCGGTCCGCGACGGCTGCGGCGGGCTCGAGCGGGCCTGCGCCGACGACGCGGTCGCGGTGGACCTCGCGGCCGGCGAGTCCGTGGTGGTGGGGGTCGACGGGGAGCGCGGCGCCGCCGGCACCTACACCCTCGACCTGTACGCCGCGTCCGACGTCGAGCTCGGGTGCGCCGACGGCCGCGACGACGACGTCGACGGCGCGACCGACTGCGTCGACCCGGACTGCGACCCGGATCCGGCCTGCGTCGAGGGGTGCGCCGACGGCCTCGACGACGACGGCGACGGGTTCGTCGACTGCGCCGACCGCGGGTGCGTCGGGGACCCGGCGTGCGCCGAGCTGTGCGGGAACGGCCTCGACGATGACCTCGACGGCGACGGCGACTGCGCCGACCCGGACTGCGACCTCGAGCCCGCCTGCGCCGAAGACTGCGCAAACGCGCTCGACGACGACGGCGACGGGTTCGTCGACTGCGCGGACGGCGGGTGCGCGTGCCCGACGGTGTGCCCGGAGGACGCGGTCGGCGCGTTGCCGGCGGCGATCGCCGGGACCACCGTCGGGGCCGCCGACGACTACACCCCGTCGTGCGCGCTGTCGTCCGCGTCGGACCGGACCGCCGGGTTCACCGCCCCCGCCGACGGCCGGTACCGGTTCGACACCGCGGGGACGGTGTTCGACACCGTGCTGACCGTCCTCGACGGGTGCGGCGGGGCCGAGCGGGCGTGCAGCGACGACGCCGTCGGGCGCCAGTCGTCCCTGGCGGTGGACCTCGTGGCCGGCGAGGCCGTGGTGGTCGTGGTCGACGGGTTCGACCGGAACGACGGCGCGTACGTGCTGAACGTCACCGCGATCCCGTCGACCGAGCTCGGGTGCGGAGACGGGGCGGACGACGACGCGGACGGCCTGGTCGACTGCGCGGACCCCGACTGCCTCTGCGTCGAGACCTGCGACGACGCGGTCGACGACGACGCGGACGGCGCGATCGACTGCCTCGACCCCGACTGCGTCGGCGATCCGGCCTGCGCGTCGATCTGCCCGGAGGCGGTGGCGTCGGGGGCGCTGCCGATCGTGGTCGAGGGCGCCACCGTCGGGGCGACCGCCGACCAGGCGTCGTCGTGCGGCGGGGCGTCGGCGTCGGACGATACGGTGGCGTTCACCGCGCCCGCCGACGGGGTGTACACGTTCGACACCGCCGGATCCGCGTTCGACACCGTGGTCAGCGTGGTCGACGGGTGCGGTGGGGTCGAGCTCGGGTGCGCGGACGACACGGCCGGCTCGGCTCAGGGCGCGGTCGCGGTCGCGCTGGTCGCCGGACAGGCGGTGGTCGTCGTCGTCGACGGGTTCGGGACCGCGTCCGGCGACTGGGTCCTCACCGTCCAGTGAGTCACCGTCCAGTGAGTCCCTGGGACGGGGCGGGCTGGGGTGGCGCCTCGTCGGACAGCGCCCGGCGGACCGCGTCCCACGCCGGAGGGGTGGTCAGCAGCCCCGCGTGGCCCACCCCCGGCAGCACCACCTTGTGCGCCCCCGTCACGAGTGAGGTCTCGACCGGGTACACCACCGTGTCCGCGTCGCCGGCGATCGTCACCACCTTCGCGTCGGGGATCAGCGCCGGGAGCTGCGGCAGCCCGGCGAGCAGGGTCGACCGCCGGTGGAGCGCCCGCAGCTCCGGCAGCACCCCGAGCCCGCGGGTCGCGGCGGTGCCCCGGTGCGGCGTGCCGAGGGTCACCACCGTCCGCAGCGCCGGACGCAGGTCCGGCCGGTCCGCGAGCACCATCCGCAGGACCACCCCGCCCATCGAGTGCGCCACCACGTCGATCCCATCGGGATTCTGGGCGCCCACGAGCCCGTCGAGCGCCCGCTCGAGCCGGCGCGCGTACCAGCTCAGCGGCGCGAGCCGGTACCCGAGCGACACCGCGACCGTCGGCCGGCCGTCCGCCTCGAGCACCTGGCGCAAGCCGTGGAAGTTCGTCGCGTTCTGGGTGTAGCCGTGGATGCACAGCACGACCCGGCCGGCGGATCGCGCGGGCACCCGGAGCCCGTCGCGGAGGAACCCGCGGACGTACCACGACGCGAGGGTCCCCGCCCCGCGGGTCTCGGCCGCGACCCACCGGGAGAACGTGGTCTTCGGCTCGGTGCCCTTCCGCCGGTGGTAGTCCACGAACCGCCGGTGGTGCAGGTACAGCCCGAGGGTCGCGAGCGGGGCCGTCGCGGCGAGCACCGCGACCCACCGACCGTTCGCGGCGGCGTCCGACCCGACCGGGACCAGCGCCGGACCGGGCTGGCCCACAGCGGGTTGGCCCACAGCGGGCTGGCCCACAGCGGGTTGGCCCACAGCGGGCGAGCCCGGGGACGGCCCCACCGACGACGGACCGCCCACCGACCCCGGGTCACGGGACGGCGCCACCACCGGCTGCGCCACCACCGGCTGCGGCGGCGACCCGTCGGGGACGATCTCCGCCCCGACCCGCTCGGCGGCGGCCCGGCGACGACCGACGACGACCGCGACCGCGACCCCGACGAGCACGATCCCCGCGACCGTGGCGACGATCGCCTCGACCAACACGACGACCTCGGAGGGCTGCACGGACCGATCGTACCACCCGGAGGCGCCGTGGGCACCCGGTCCACCCGGAGTTACGCGTCCGGCCGGAGGGCCCGTGTACGACAGCGTCTCCTCGTTCGTCGACGCGTTGCGGCGGGAGAACGAGCTGGTGGAGATCGACGCCGAGGTCGATCCGCACCTCGAGCTCGCCGAGGTCCACCGCCGGGTGATCGCGGCCGACGGCCCGGCGCTGCTGTTCACCCGACCCAAGGGCTCCGCGGTCCCGGTCGTCACGAACCTGTTCGGCACGAAGCGCCGGGTCGAGCTCGCGTTCGGCCCGCGCCCGAAGGCGTTCGTCGAGCGGGCGGTCCGGCTGGTCCACGAGCTCGTGCCGCCGACCCTCGGCAAGCTGTGGGCCGAGCGCGACTTCTTCCGGCAGGGGCTCGGGCTCGGCACGCGGCGGGTCCGGTCCGGCCCGGTGACCGAGGTGGTCGAGTCGCCGGCGCGGCTCGACGCGATCCCGATGCTCACGTCGTGGCCGAAGGACGGCGGGGCGTTCGTGACGCTGCCCCTCGTGTACACCGAGAACCCGGACGACGGGACGCACAACCTCGGGATGTACCGGATCCACCGCCACTCCGCGACGACCACCGGGATGCACTGGCAGATCGGCAAGGGCGGCGGGTTCCACCACCGGATCGCCCAGGACCGCGGCCAGGACCTGCCGGTGACGGTGCTGGTCGGCGGGCCCCCGGCGCTGATCCTGTCGGCGATCGCCCCGCTGCCGGAGAACGTCCCCGAGCTGGTCCTCGCGTCGCTGCTGCTCGGCAACCGCGTCCCGACCGCCGACAACCCGGTCACCGGCCCGTACGGCGCCCACCCGCACCGGCTGGTCGCGACCTGCGAGTACGCGCTGGTCGGCCACGTCAAGCCGCGCGAGGTCGCCCCGGAGGGCCCGTTCGGCGACCACTACGGCTACTACAGCCTCCGCCACGACTACCCGGTGTTCCACGTCGACGCGGTCTGCCGGCGGAAGGCGCCGATCTGGCCGGCCACCGTGGTCGGCAAGCCGCGCCAGGAGGACGCGTTCATCGGCGACTACCTCCAGGAGCTGCTGTCGCCGCTGTTCCCGCTGGTGATGCCGCAGGTGGTCGACCTGTGGACCTACGGGGAGACCGGGTACCACGCCCTCGCCGGCGCGGTCGTGCGCGAGCGGTACCGGCGGGAGGCGATGGCCGCCGCGTTCCGGATCCTCGGCGAAGGCCAGCTGTCGCTGACGAAGTTCCTGTGGGTCGTCGATCAGCGGCTCGACCTGCGCGACCCGAAGGTGGTGCTCGAGCACCTGCTGGCGCGGTTCCGCCCCGAGACCGACCTGTACGTGTTCTCGAACCTGTCGATGGACACCCTCGACTACTCGGGTCCGGAGGTGAACCTCGGTTCGAAGGGCGTGATGCTCGGGATCGGGGATCCGTGGCGGTCCCTGCCGCGGGCGGTGTCCGGGCCGGTGCCGAGCGGGGTGCGCGACCCGATCGTGTTCTGCGGCGGGTGCCTGGTGATCGGCGGCCCGTCGCACGCCGAGGAGCCCGGGTTCCTCCAGCGGGTGCTGCCGAGCTTCACCGACTGGCCGCTGGTGGTGCTGGTCGACGATCCGCGGGCCACGGCCTCGTCCCCGACGCGGTTCCTGTGGACCACGTTCACCCGGTTCGAGCCGGCGGCGGATCTGGTGACGATCGGGGCGCGGGTCCAGCGGAACCACCTGGTCCACCAGGGCCCGGTCGGGATCGACGCCCGGATGAAGGCCGGGTACCCCGACGTGCTGACCTGCGACGACGACACCCGGCGGACGGTCGACCGGCGGTGGGCGGAGTACTTCCCCCGCGGCGGGGTCGAGATGGGCGACGCCGAGGCCGCGCACCTCGACCGGTGAGCCGACCGCCGCCCGGAGCGGTTCCGCCAGGCGATGGAACCGCGGCGGCCCAGCGGTGTCGGACCTCGAGGTTACGCTGACCCCGGGAGTCCGATGCTTTCCCCCTGGCTCGCGCTGTCGGCCGCCGCGCTCGCGAACGGAGCTTCCCCCCGGTTCGTCGGGGATCCGGCGGACGTGGCCCTCGCCGCCGCCGCGTGGGGCGCCGCCGAGGCCTGCACCGGGCGCGCCGGCCGCGCCGCGGACGAGGTCCCGATCGTCCGGCGGACCGTGATCGGCGACTACCTCGGGGTCGCGCGGACCGACCCGTCCGGCGCGCTGTACCGGATCGACCTGAACGCCGCGCCGGACCGGCTGCGGGAGGTCGTGGTCCACGAGGTGACCCACGCGTGGGTGTCCGACGGGCCGGTGGCGCTGGTCGAGGGCACGGCGGAGCTGATCGCCGACTGCGTCGCCGGGCGGATCGGCGCGCCGCTCCAGTACGACGACGGGCGGGCGCTGACCGGCCTGCCGGACCTCACGACCTGGGACAAGCCGACCGAGGGCGCCCCGTCCGAGCTCCACGCGGTCCGCACCGACGGGTACGTCGGCGCCGCGCGGCTCCTCCGCACCGCCGCGCTCGCGATCGACCCCGCGGCCCTGTGGGCGGATCGGTCGATCGACTGGGCCAGGTTCGACGCGGCGCTCGCCGACGCTGGACCGCGCGGGGCGGCGCTGGTCGACGCGGTCCACCGGGGCCCCGCCGCCCTCGCCGAGGCCCTCGACGACCCGGATCGCGACGGGCTGACCACGATCGCCGAGGGGTGGCTCGGGACGGACCCGGCGCGGTTCGACACCGACGGCGACGGGTGGTGGGACGGGGCGACCCCGCCAGCGGACGCGGTCGCGGTGCCGCTCGACGGGACGCCGATCTGCGCCGACGGCCGGTTCGACCGCGCGTCCGGCCTCGGCGGGGACTTCCGTGGGGCCGAGCCGCCAGCACTGACGGTCCGCCGGCTCCCGACCGACGCCGCGGTGGTCGGGCTCGCGGCGATCCCGTCGGCGGACACGGTGGGCGCGGTGTGGGTCCGGCGCGGGTCCGACGCCGCGGGGTGCGCGGCCACCCGCCGGGTGACGGTGTGGGCGGGGGAGCCTCGGTTCGCGGCGGTCGTCCCGCGGATGGCGGACGCGCTCGAGCGGGCGCAGGCGGCGGC
>JBEBJW010000503.1:0-5729 GCA_040079715.1 Myxococcota bacterium
GCGCCTTGCGGTGGTGGCCCGCCGCGGCTCCCGTCGCCGCGGCGCTTCGCGTCGTGCCCGCCCATGACGGTTGGGCCAGGTGCCTCGCGGCCAGCCCCGACGGCACGCTGCTGGTCCCGCCGTTCACCACCTACCTGATCGACCCGTACACCTGGCCGGTGCCGCCGCCTCCGGCCGAGCAGGAGCGGATCAAGGCCGCGATGGTCCCGTTCGACCCCGCCACCAGCCCGTCGCGGCACATGGGGGCCGTCGCCGAGTCCGCCCGGACCTGGCCCGGGGCCCGGCGGAGCGCGCACCCGGTGACCTCGTGGGTCGCGATCGGGCCCGCGGCCGAGGCGCTGCTCCGCGACCACGACCTCGACGACCCCGAGGGCGATCGCGGGCCGGTCGGGCGGGCGTGGGCCGCCGACGCCACGGTGGTGCTGCTCGGGGTCGACCACGACGCGAACACCACGATCCACCTCGCCGAGAGCCGGCTCGAGATGCCGCACCTCGAGACGCTGCCCGACCGGTGGCCGTCGATCGATCCCGTCACCGGCGCCCGCGGGTGGACGCCGGTCCGCAAGACCACGAAGTGCTCGGACGGGTTCGTGAAGATCGGGCCGTCGATCGCGCCGTTCGTCCGGTCGGCCCCGGTGGGCGACGCCACGGCGCGGATCGTCCGGTCGCGGGACGTGGTGGCGGTCGCGACGGCGGTGCTGTCGGCGAACCCGACCGCGCTCCTGTGCGACGACCCGGACTGCGTGCACTGCCCGACGTCCCGCCGGGCGCTGACCGGCTGGTCGCCACCGGCGGGCTGACGCGTTCGCCATCGCGCGGTGTGGCGAGCGCGAGCGATCGGGGCGGCCGGGCGGTTCGGGATCCGCCCGTCGTCCGCGGTCGCGCAGGTCCGGGTGGCGTCCCGTCCCGGGAACGCCTGGCGCAGCGGCCGACGTGGGCCGCGCTGGCGCGCGCACGGCGGCGCGCCTCGAGGACCGGTGCGTCGAGGACCGGTGCGTCGAGGACCGGTGCGTCGAGGACCGGTGCGCAGAGGAGCCGCCACACGTCATCACGGCGCGGTGGGCGTGTCCTCGCCGAACGTCGGGTAGCACACGCTCACGTCGCCCGACACCACCCGGAAGCTCATCGCGCTGATCTCGGACCCGCGGTGGGCGTACCACACCTCGATCGGGTACTGGCCGGCGTCGAGGTAGATGTCGTACTTCGTGCGCTCGAACGTGTCGTGGATCCCGGGCTGCTCGGCGATCGGGTCGCCGTTCACGTAGACCCACACGTCGTCCTGTGCGCCCAGCAAGAACGACAGCGTGGTGTTCGACCACGCGCGGATCCACGCGTGCCAGTACACCGCGAAGTACTTCGGGTCGTCCTCGAGGCCCTCGTTCACCGGCCACCAGCTCTGCCCGAAGTCGAGCGTCGGGTCAAACTGCTCGAACGACGACTGGTCCCAGAACGGGAGCTTCGACGGGTCGGTCGGCGCCGGGTCTTCGTTCGCCCGCGGCGCGACGAACTCGTCGCTGTTCTTGAGGTTGGTGTAGATCCCGCGCCAGCCCTGCGGGCAGTTCTGCCAGTCGGGCGGGTCGCCCTGCTCGTCCACGTCGTCGCCCGGAGGCTCGGCCGGAGGGACCTTCGGGCCGGATTGGAACTGGAACTCCCCGGTGCAGCCTGCCACCGCGAGCGACCACACCCACGTCCACCGGATCGCGTTGCTCATGTTCCCCCCGGGGTGGTTCCGACGTTCACTTCGCCCAACGCGGGCATCACCTCGCACCGCAACCACTCGCCGAGCTTGTCGCGCTCGACCTGGAGCATCGTGGCCGCGGGAGGCATCGTGTTCTCCTGGACCGCCGTGAAATCGATCTGGTCCGCCCACTCGAGCACCTCGTCCCAGGTGTCGAAATCGATCCCGAGGGGCGCGCCGCCCCGGAGCTCCTGCCGGACGGCCACGCTGTGGCAGGACCGACAGTGGCGGCTCAGCAGGCCGTCGCCGAAGTTCTCGTACGTCAGCGGCGGGTCGCGCAGGCAGGTCGAGCCGATCGGCCCCGAGCGACCGATCAGGTGGTCGTCGCACGCGGGCCCGAGCGCCCCGAGCAACGACAGCAGCCCGAGGGCGGTCGCGAACGACCACACCCGGGCTGACGACGAACGGGGAACCTGATGGGGGAGTACGGTCAAGGTCTCTCCGTGCCGAGTATACCGGGGGGACGATCCCCCCGGATGCTACGCCTGCCGGATCAACGCGTCGAGCGAGTCGACCCCGGGGAGGAACTGCGCCGGATCGAGCCCGCCGAGCTTGAGCAGCGACAGGCCGACGTGCTCGCACCCGAGCATCGTGCCGTTCGCGGACTGCTTGCCCGTCTTGAGGTCGATCGGCATCGCGAGCAACCCGGCGTCGGTCTGGCCGTAGTTGTTGTTGCCGTTGACGCCCGCGCCCGCGACGAACATCGAGTTGTACGGCCAGTGGTCCTTGCCGCCGCCGCCGTTCAGCTTCGGCGTGCGCCCGAACTCGGACAGCGCGACCACCACGACCTCGTTGATCAGGAGGTTCGCGGTGTGGCCCGGGGTCGTGGACAGGTGCTCGAACAGCTCGGTCAGCGCCGAGTAGTACGCGACCTGCTGCGGCGCCTGGACCCGCTCGTCGCCGTGGCTGTCGTAGCCGCCGGGGATCGAGATCATCGCGCACCGCGACAGCCCGAGCCGGAACAGCTCGGACGCCTTGAGCATCTGGTCGAGCAGGGTGTTGCCGAGGTCGTTCAGGCCGGCCTCGAACTGGCGGCCCTCGAGCTCGATCGCCCGATCGAGGTTCGCGAGCATCCCGTCGGCCCGGGCGCGCGCCTGGCCGCGCTGCTGGCTGGCGAAGTCGGCGACCCGCCCGTACACGATCTGGTCCGACATGTCGTCGGCCGGGGGCAGCATGGTGGGCGCCTGGTAGTCCGCCATGCCGTTGATCGAGCCGTCGATCAGCGACAGGAGGGTGCCGCCGCCGGCGCGGACCACCGAGGCCCCGCTGGTGCCGGGGAACGACGGGCCGCTGAACACCACGTGCGGCAGCGGGAACTCGAGCGACGAGTTCGCGGCGAGGATCGTCGGCCAGTCGGCGTACGACGACGCCGAGGTGCCGGTCATCATGAACTGGGTGCCCGAGTCGTGACCGACCGAGTGGGCGTCGATCCCGTTGATGATCGCCGAGTAGCCGCCCCACTTGCGGAAGTACTCGTCGACCTCGAGCCGGTCCGGCCCGCTGGTGTACGTGATCTTGCCCTTCGTGCCGAGCACGGTGTCGGGGTCCATGTCGACCCCGTCGCTGTCGAAGTGCGGATCGAGGATCGTGGTCGTGTCCCACCCGCCGCCGGCGAAGAAGAACAGGAACTTCCGCTCGACTCCCGCGGCCATCGCCTTGCGCGGGTACCACAGCCCCGCCGACCCCATCAACCCGGCGGCGCCGCCCAGGAAGGCACGCCGCGTCACATCGCGTCGACGCTTACGCTCGTTGAACGTGGACATGTTCTTCGTGCCTCCGACGATCAGTAGAAGATGACCTGCGGATCGCGCAGGACGGTGGACAGGACGCCGGCCCACGCGGACGTGGGGGAGGCCTCGACCGAGTACAGGTACTTCCAGAGGTCCATCTGCTGCTGGGGCAGCGTCGAGTCTTCGGGCAGCGCGGTCCCGGTGATCGCCAGGTACAGGTGGCGGATCTGCTGATCGAACGCGTCGGGGTTCGACTCGGGGGTGTCCTGGACGGTGACGTACAGCAGGAGCTTCGCCTCTTCGGTCCGGGCCGGGTCGAGGTCGTGCGCCGCGACGTACGACGCGGCGGCCTGCGCCAGGCGCTCCTGGATGAACACCAGGCCGACCGTGGGGCTGTAGCTGCGGGTGGTCACGAACCGGCTGTCGATCCCGCCGGCGAGGACCGGCAGGCCGAGGCTCTGGTTCTTCAGGCCGTCACGGCCACCGAAGTACCAGCCGTACCCCGTCAGATCCTTGAACATCGACGACAGCTGCTCGGGCGACGCGATCTTCGCGCCGACGAACCGCTCGGCCAGCTCGGGGTCCCGGGCGGCGACCGCGCGGTACTCCTCGCTGTTCACGATCGACCGGAACAGCTCCTTCACGTTCATGTCGGTCGCGCTGAACAGTTCGGCGTGCTTCTGCACCTCCGGCCAGTCGTCGTCGATGAAGTCCCGCTGGGTCAGGCCTTCCCACACGGTCTGGACCGCGCAGTCCACGAACCGGCTGTCGTCGGCGAGCGCCTGGGCGAACTCCGGGATGTTGCCGGTGGGGCGACCGTAGAACGCGGGCTCCTTGCCCGAGTAGTACCGCCACTCCTCCTCGTTCTCCGGCCGGTACGCGGTGCTCTGGATCCCGTCCTCGGGGTCGTAGTTGAAGAACCCGAAGAAGTTGGCCGCCATCGGGTCGAGCGAGGCGTGGCAGCCCTGGCACCCGACGTTCTGGTTGATCGCGTTCTCGGGATCGATCGTGAGCTGGTCGACCGCGGCGCGGTTCAGCACGATCGGGCGCGACAGGTAGTCGTCGCACAGGAACATCTTGCTGATCGCGTTCGCGCGGTGGCGGTTCGCGTTGCCGCCCATCGACGGGTACCGCTGCCAGGTGGTCGACATCGTCAGCACGCCGGCGTGCGGGCGACCGTCGAGGTACTGCGCCGGAACCCAGTTCCCGCCGCCGTCACGCGGGTAGTCGATGCCCCAGTAGGCCGCGAGCTCGCTGTTCGCCATCGTGTGGTCGGCGGTCACCATGTACGAGTACGGCAGGTCGTTCGCGACCGTGTACTCGAGGAGCGACAGGACCTCGTTGGCGATGTTGTCGGCCATCAACACGTCGTCGATGCCGTTCAGCGCCGGGATCTCGTTCGTGTCGAAGTACACGTCCCCCGTTCGGACGAGGAACCGCTCGTTGAAGATCTCCTTGACCCGGCCGATGAACGCCGGCTCGTCGATCCACTCGTCGGCGTACGCGGCGTAGGTCGCGTCGGCGTCGAGCGCGTTGTCGTAGGCCACGAGCTCCTGCTCGTTCGGGTGGATGCCCCGGAGATCCATCGACAACCGGATCAGCTCGGCCCGCCGCGAGAGCGGTTCCATCGCGTCCGGTGCCTGGGTCTCCGGCGCGCAGCCGACCCATCCGAGCACCCCCAGCAGGAGCCCATAGGGAATCCCCCGCACGAACCGCTGTCGCCCGATCGCTTGGCGCATGGTGCCTCCTGCAAGTCGAAGTGGGTATCGGGCGCCGCATCTGACCGGTGCGGCGCCCCCCGTTCACGACTTCATTGTCATCCGGGGGCGGTCCGCGGACAAGGGTCGGGCATCGCGAAGTCGCACGTTCTGGTCCTCGGATCCGCCCTCACAGGTGCAAATCCGAGACGGTCGTCGGCGACGACCTGCGCGGGGACGAGCGCTGCGCGGAGCGGTCCGCCAAGTCGGCGATGATCTCCCGGTCGATCGCGCGCTGTGGGAGCGAGGAGGGGTCTCGCGTCGGCAGAGCCAGGATCGCGAGCGCGATCACGACTTCGACTCCGAGTTCGATCGCGAATTCGATCGCGAGGTCGCAGCCCGCGGTGGCGCCGTCCGATGACCTCGATCCCCGGGACCGAGCTGCCCGCGGGCTGGTCGGCGGCGCGCTCGACCCGAGGCTGGGTCTGGGGATCCACAGGTCGAGCCGCCGGCGCGGAGCTCCGGGTGGCGTCCCGTCGTCCGCCACCGAGCGAGCAACCGCAC
>JBEBJW010000504.1:0-5704 GCA_040079715.1 Myxococcota bacterium
CGTGGCTATGGGTGCTCGCCGCCGCCCGGGTCCCCACCGTCACCCTCGCGGTCACCGCGGTCGCGATCGCGGTCGGGCTCGGGTGGGCCGCGGTCGCGTTCCCGGCCCTCCGGTTCGGGATCGGGTGGTTCGTCGCGTTCTTCGGGAGCTTGTGCCTCCCCTCCCCCGGGCTCAGGCGGGTCGGATCCGCGGTCACCGGGTTCGGCGGGTCGATCCTCGGGATCGCGCTCGGCGCGTGGACCGGCTCGTGGTGCACCGGGGTCGGCGCCGCGCTGGTCGGCGCGGTCGGGCTGTGGGTCGCCTGGCCGCGTCAGTCGGACCGCGGGCGATCGAACCGCAGCCGGAGCGACTCGACGCCGTCCGACGCCTCCTCCATCGGGATCGGCTCGGGATCGTAGCGCGGGATCCCGACCGACACCGGCCCCCCGACCAGCTCCACGTGGTACCCGGCGTCGCGCGCCCGGCTCGCGGCCCGCAGCCGACCGGCGTCCGACGGATCGCCCGCGGCGTCGATCAGCGCCAGCAACAGCTCGAGCGGCAGTGCGTCGAGGGGATCGTCCACCATCCGATCGTAGCAGGCCTCGGGAAGGCTCGCTTCTCGACGTTCCCCGGCCTGTTGGATGCCGACGGCTCGAGGCTACCGTGCACTCGGTGTCTTCGGGCCCGCCGCCGCCTTCGGCTCCTCGGTCCGATGCAAGTGCCGGTTGTACCGTTGGGTGCGGTCCGGACCTGCGGTCCCTCGGTCGCTCCGACTCGTCCAGCGAGCCGGGACGGCACTCCCGAGCGCTCCTGGCTGACCCACCCGGGGACCGCACCCGCGGCGGGCGTGCCGCACCCGGCCCGGTGGATCGCGCCTGCAGGCTGGTTGCGGCGTGGCACGGCGCGTGCAATCGTCCGCCCCGGAGGACCTATGTCCACCTGTTTCGGACCGTGGTTGCTCGGCGTGGTCGCGGCCGCGCTGTCGCCGAGCCTGGCCTTTGCCCCGAACGGTTCGCCGAGCCCTGCGGCGGCCGCCGTGCCACGCCAGGCCGAGCCCCACAGGGTGCTGTACTTCCACGACGACGAGCAGGGGCGCCTGCTCGCGAGCCCGGCCTGGCGACGGTTCGCCGAGACCGACGGCGTCGGCTGGACCGCCCGGTTCGACGAGGCGACCCACGCCCCGAAGTGGATGTGGGGGCGCGGGATCCCGATGCCCGCCGGGTCCGCCGGGGAGCTCGTCCCGGCGTTGACCGCGCTGCTGGAGCGCCACGCCGGGCTGCTCGGGATCACCGACCGGTTGACGCTGAGGTCTGCCTCGTACGCCGCGGACGTCGACACCTGGTACGTCGACCTCGACGTCCTCCGCGACGGCCTCCGGACCTGGCGCGGCGGCATCTCGGCCCGGGTCGAGCGCGGGAACCTCGTGCTGCTCACGGTCGGGACCGCCGCGCGCCTCCCGGTGACCGGCTCCCTCGACCTCGGACCCGACGAGGCGGTCGGGCGCGCGATCGCCGACGGCCCGGTCCCGGACGCCGTCCACACCGACGTGTCGACCGAGCCGATCCTGCTCGAGCGTCGCCTCGACGGGCACCTCCAGCTCAGGACGAGCTGGCTGGTCCGGACCCGGACCGCAGATCCCCCCGGTCGGTGGGTCACGTTCGTCGACGCCGAGACCGGCGCGATCCTGTCGGTGCACGACGAGGTCCGGTACGCGAGCGGCACGATCACCGGCCGGCACCACGAGCGGACCGTCGACGGGCAGCCGCTGGTCGAGGACCCGATCCCGCTCGCGGTGGTGTCGTCCGGCGGATCGAACACCCTGACCGACGAGAACGGCGACTACACCCTCGCCGGCAACGGCCCGTACGACACCGAGTTCGACGGCGGCTACGTCACCGTCTCGAACGACGCCGGCGGCGAGGGGCGGCTGTCCGGCAACAACGCCGACCTGACCTGGACCACCGGCGAAGCCAGCCAGGCCGAGATCGACACCTACGTGTTCGTGAACCAGGTGCGCGTGTGGGGCGAGGAGACCGCACCCGAGGTCGGCTGGGTCCAGGGTCCGATCAACGCCATCGTGAACATCAACCAAGCGTGCAACGCGTTCTGGGACGGCCAGGTCAACTTCTTCAGCAGCGGTGGCGGGTGCAACAACACGGGCCAGATCGCGGACGTCGTGTACCACGAGTGGGGCCACGGGTTTCACTACTACAGCATCCTGTCGGGTGAGTTCGACGGCTCGTTGTCCGAAGGTGCCGGCGACACCACCGCGTTCCTCCAGACTCACGACTCGGAGATCGGGCCGCACTTCTTCACCAGCGGCCCCGGGATCCGCGACGTGGCGCCGGACCAGCGGTACCCGCAGGACTTCGTCAACAACGACTACCTGGTCCACGAGAACGGCCTGATCTTCGGCGGCGCGTTCTGGGACCTCCTCGGGCTGCTGACCGACGCCGAGGGCCTCGACGCCGGCACCCGCTCCACCAGCCACGTGTTCGCCGGGACCCTCAAGGGCGGCTCCGACATCCCCGGGAGCTTCTTCGAGGCGCTGGTCGCCGACGACGACGACGGGAACCTCGAGAACGGCACCCCGCACGTGTGCGAGCTGTACGACGCGTTCGGGCGCCACGGGCTGCCGACCGGCGGCGGCGGGCCGTCGATCGACGGGGTCCTCGTGACCCACGATCCGGTGGTGTCCGCCGTCCCGAACGTCGACGTGCCGGTCGCGGTCGACCTCCTCGCGATCGAGAGCGGTTGCCGGACCGTCGGCGCGCGGTCGGGCGCGGTCCACTTCCGGGTGAACGGCGGGAGCTGGGACCAGGCGGCCCTGTCGACCGGCGGCACCGCGGTGGACGGCAGCATCCCGGCCCAGCCGTTCGGGGCGACGGTCGAGTACTACGTCGACGGCGTGTCCGACGACGGCGCCGCGTTCGTGACCCCGTCCGGCGGCCCGATCGCCCCGTACACGTTCTACGTCGGCGACGTGCTCGAGATCCGGTGCGACGACTTCGAGCGCGACGACGGCGGCTACCAGCACGAGCTCGTGTCCGGCGAGGTCGCCGACGGCGCCGACGATTGGCAGTGGGGCGCGCCGACCGGCCAGGGCGGCGATCCGTCCGGCGCGTTCTCGGGCGGGAACGCCTGGGGGAACGACCTCGGGTTCGAGGGGTTCAACGGCCAGTACCAGAGTGGAAAGGTCAACCGGCTCGCGTCCCCCAAGATCGACCCCGCGCACTACACCGACGTGTTCGTCCAGTACCGCCGCTGGCTCCAGATCCAGGACGGTGACTTCGATCAGGCGGTGATCACCGTCGATGGCACCCCGGTGTGGTCGAACTTCGTGGGACCGCAGGGCTCCGACGACGACCACCGCGACACGAGCTGGGTGAACCACGCGGTCGCGCTCGAGGGGCTCGGCGACCGCACCAAGCTGAAGCTCGGGTTCGAGCTCCACAGCAACAACGCCGGCGAGTTCGGCGGATGGACGATCGACGACGTGTGCGTGCTCGCGCCCGCCACCCCGGACAACCGCCTCGGGATCACCGACTTCGTCGCCGAGCCCACCGACGACACGATCGTCCACCTGAGCTGGACCAACCCGAAGCACCGGCCCGTCGAGAAGGTCCGGGTCGTCCGGCGGCTCGATCGGTTCCCGACCGGGTGGAGCGACGGCGACCTCGCCGAGGAGCTGTCGGCGCCCGAGCCCGGCGCGAAGGTCGAGCTCGACGACGTGAACGGGCACCCGGGCGCCACGTTCTACGCGGTGTACGGGTTCGACGGGACCGACTGGCTGTCGTGGACGATCGAGGGCTGGAACGCCGACGGCGTCGACCTGGTCGGCGGCGACGTGCCCCCGCAGGACGCGTGGGACACCGGCGCTGCGGGCGAGGAAGACGACGAGGGCAGCCCGATCGGCGGCTGCAGCTGCGACGCCGGCGGGGTCGGGCCGCTCGGCCGCCTCGGGTGGGTCGCCGGGCTCGGGATCCTCGCGGTCGGGCGGCGGCGGGCGCGGGTATCGCCGGCGTAACATCCACCTCGCCGGGATCGGCGTCCGACCGCGCCGCACCGATTCGTCGGGGATCGACCGATACTCCCGTACGGGTCGACGTGGTACTGTCGTGACATCCCGGGAGGTCGACGGTGACA
This sequence comes from Myxococcota bacterium, assembly GCA_040079715.1. Taxonomy (GTDB): domain Bacteria; phylum Myxococcota_A; class UBA796; order UBA796; genus JACKER01. The sequence continues at coordinate 4,126 of JBEBJW010000504.1, forward strand.
TCCGGCCTGTTCGTCGCGTTCGTCGCAATCGGAGCGTTGGGACTGGGGATCGGCGCGATCGGCGCGTTCGTGATCCGGCCCCGCCGGGCCGAGCCGCCGCGCGCGATCCGGGCGTCCGCCGCCCCGCGTCGTCCGATCCCGTCCGAGGTCCAGCTGGTGGACGAGACGCCTCCGGTCACGCTCCGCACCCGGACCGATCCCGGTCCGCCGCCGTTGACCGTGACGCCGCTCCACGCGTTCGCCGGGTTCGGGCCCACGTTCGCCGCGGTCAGCCTCGACGACGACCTCAGCGAAGACGACGAGGACATGCCGACCGCGCTGTACCGCGACGATCCGGACGGCGAGATCGAGGCGCTGCTGGCCGACCTCGACAGCGAGCCCGGGAAGCGCTAGCTCCGGCCGATGCACGGCACGGACAGGTCCGAGCGGCGGGTGGAGCCCGCGGGTCCGCTGGTCGGCGCGACCGCGGTCCCCGGCGACAAGTCGGTGTCGCACCGGGCGGTGCTGTTGAACACGCTGGCGACCGGCGAGGCGCGGATCCGCGGCCTGTCGACCGGCGAGGACGTGGCCGCCACGGTCGCGGCCTGCCGGGCGCTCGGGGCGACGATCACCCCGGAGTCCGACGGCGATCCGGGCTGCTGGCGGATCGTCGCGCCGGACCGCCTGGCTGAGCCCGACCGGGTGCTCGACTGCGGGAACTCCGGCACCTCGATCCGGCTGCTGCTCGGCGCGCTCGCGCCCGGGCCCGGGCTCGCGGTGCTGACCGGCGACGACAGCCTGCGGCGTCGCCCGATGGACCGGGTGGTCGAGCCCCTCCGGGCGATGGGTGCTTCGATCGACGGCCGAGACGGCGGGCGGCGGGCCCCGCTCGCGGTCCGCGGCCGTCCCCTCGCCGCCTGCGACCACGACCTGCCGATCGCGTCGGCTCAGCTCAAGTCGGCGCTGCTGCTCGCCGGGCTCGGGTGCGGGGTCCGGATCCGCGAGCCGCGCCCGTCGCGGGACCACACCGAGCGAATGCTCCGCGCGATGGGGGCCCGGCTGACCGAGCACCGCGACGACCGGCTGACCCCCGGCGAGGCGGACGGCCCGCCGTGGCTGAGCCTCGCGCCGGGGCCGCTCCGGGCGGTGGACGTGGACGTCCCGGGCGACCTGTCCGCCGCCGCGTTCCTGCTGGTCGCCGGCGCGATCGTGCCCGGTTCGACCGTGACGATCACCGGGGTCGGGGTGAACCCCACCCGCACTGGGGTGATCGACGTCCTCCGGGCGATGGGCGCCGATCTCGAGGTGATCCCGCGCCCGTCGGCGGGTGGCGAGCCGCTGGCAGACCTCGTCGTCCGTGCGTCTCCGCTGCGCGGCGTCGAGATCGCCGGGACCCTCGCGCTCCGGAGCCTGGACGAGCTCGTGGTGCTCGCGATCGCCGCCGCCACCGCCGACGGGACCACCACCGTCCGCGACGCCGCCGAGCTCCGGGTCAAGGAGTCCGACCGGATCGCGCTGGTCGCCGAAACCGGACCCGATTTCGCCGCGCTGTTCTGCGGCTGCATCTATGCCGGGGCCTGGCCGGTGCCGCTGCCGCTGC
>JBEBJW010000505.1:0-5700 GCA_040079715.1 Myxococcota bacterium
GTGCCTCGACCCGTGGATCGCGTCGATCGGCGAGCCGGACGAGCTGGTGATCGACGCGGTGCTGGTCGACGGGCGCCTGTCGGACGTGGGGCTGCGGGCGATGCACCACCCGCTCCCGGCCGACGTGCTGACCTGCGTGGCCGAGCGGGCGTGGTACGCGGACTGGCCGGAGTGGGACCTCGGCGGGGAGCTGCGCCTGCAGCGGTCGTTCGAGCTGAAGCCGTGACCGCCGCGCGGCTCGGGTGTCCCGGGCGGGCGAGGTGGCGGTCGTGGTGACGCCGGGGGTCGGGCTCGACGCGTACCGCGCGCGGTTCGCCGGTCTCGTCGCTACGGTGCGGACCGGCGCCGACGCCACGTCGGGGTGATCGAGAGTGCGAGGACCCACCATCCGCCGGATGCCGGAGGTGTCGCCGCGCACCCGCACCCCGCGTTGTCCTTCGGGGATCCGCCCCCCGGTGCCTTCGGCTCCGCGGTGTCCCCGGTCGGGGAGTCGGGGGTCGTCGCCGTCGGTTCGGTGTCGGTGTCCGTGTCGGTGTCGGTCTCGACGGTCGCCGGCTCCAGCGGATCGGTTCCGTCCCGGACCTCGTCCCCGTCGCCGAAGCCGTCGCCATCCGTGTCGGGGTTCACCGGGTCGGTGCCGTGGACCAGCAGCTCCTCGGCGTCCGGCAGGCCGTCGCCGTCGGTGTCCAGAGCGACGCAGTCCGACAGGTTCTCGTACCAGGCCACCTTGTGGTCTTGGCCGGAGCCGGAGAGCACGTCCACATCGGCGTCGCCGTCGAGATCCGCCGCGAACACCGCCCAACCCTCGGTGATCTCGGCCGAGAGGACCCACATCGGACCGAACTGGCCACCGCCGAGGTTCTCGTACCACGCGAGCCCACCGTTGTAGGCGATGGAGAGGACGTCCGCGTCGGCGTCACCGTCCAAGTCGGCCGCGGCCACCTCCTGGGGATTCAGGGCCAGGTTGGTGATGATCTGTGGGTTGCCGAACACGCCGCCTCCCAGGTTCGAGCACCAACTCACCTCGTTGTCGTCGGAGAAGGAGATCACCACGTCCGCATCGCCGTCTCCGTCGATGTCGGCCGCGGTCGCCGAGGTCGGGTATTCGCCCTGGGTCGTGATCGTGGCCCGGGAGAACGTCCAGCCTCCCAGGTTCTCGAACCACAGGACCTGGCTCTCGAGGCCAGAGGTCGTCATGACGTCGACGTCGCCGTCGGCGTCGAGGTCGACAGAAGCCACCCGCAGGATGCTCCCCACGCTGGCGCTGAGCACCTCGCGCGGTCCGAACGTCCCCCCTCCGAGGTTCTCGTTCCACCCCAGCTCGTGGTCGAACGTCGAGCCCGAGAGGACGTCGGCGTCGCCATCCCCGTCCAGGTCCGCAGCGGTCACCGTACATGCCCCGTCGGCATCGGCGGAGAGGACCCGCCGTGGACCGAACGAACCTCCCCCCAGGTTCTCGAACCAGGCCACCGTGTCGTCGAGCGAGGAGGCGGAGAGCACGTCGGCATCGGCGTCTCCGTCGAGGTCGGCGGCCCACACCGAGAGGGACCCGTCGGACTCGTGGGACAGGGCCCGCGGTGGCCCAAACGCGCCGTCCCCGAGGTTCTCGAACCAAGTGACCTCGTCGTCGACGTAAGACGCCGAGAGCACGTCGAGGTCAGCGTCGCCGTCGAGATCGGCCGCATGGACCGAGTACACGTGGTTCCCGGTCGAGGAGATGACCTGCTGGACGCCGAACCGCGCGAGGCCGTTCCCGGGTGACGGGCAGGCGTCGCAGGCGTCGCCGGTGGCGTCCCCGTCGACGTCGGCCTGATCGGCGTCGCTCACCAGCACGCAGAGGTCGAGATCGTCGCACCAGCCGTCCGCGTCGGTGTCGCTGCCTTCGCCGACACAGAGGTCGCAGACATCGCCGGTGCCGTCGGCGTCGAGGTCCGCCTGCTCCGGATCGGCGATCCCCACGCACAGGTCGACGTCGTCGCACGTCCCGTCGCCGTCGGTGTCCCCGGTGGCGTTGTCGCCCCGGCAGGCGTCACCGTCGTCACACATCCCGTCCAGATCGAGGTCTCCGCTGGCGTCGTCCCCGGTGCACAGGTCGCAGACGTCGCCGTGGTCGTCTCCATCTCCGTCGAGCTGCCCGGGATCGGCGAGGGTCGGGCAGAGGTCCGCGTCGTCGTGGACCCCGTCCTGGTCGGTGTCCGGCAGGAGTGGGTCGGTGTCCGCGATCTGGACCTCCTCGGCGTCGGAGAGCCCGTCGGCGTCGGTGTCCGCGCTGGAAGGATCGGTGCCGTACAGGCCCGTCTCCTCGGCGTCCCGCAGACCGTCGCCGTCGGTGTCGAGCGCTGCGCACTCGGTCCGATTCTCGAACCAGACCACCAGGTTCGCGAAGGGGACCACGATGTCACCGTCGTCGTCGCCGTCGAGGTCGGCCACCACGATCGCGGCGACGCCGGGGACGTGGTCGTCGATCCGCTGCTGGGGGCCGAACGTGCCGTCTCCGCGATTCTCGAACCACACCAGATCGGAGTCGAGATCCGAGCCGGCGAGGACGTCCGGATCCCCGTCTCCGTCCACATCTGCTGCGGTGACGGCGTTCCCTCCTTCGGCCTCGTCGGTCACGACCCGCTCCGGGCCGAAGGTGCCGCCGCCGAGGTTGGGGTACCACGCGACCTCCGCGTCGTACCGTGACGCGGAGAGGATGTCGGCGTCGCCGTCACCGTCCAGATCGGCGGCCGCGACCGACGACGCGCCGTCGGCCAGGGTGGAGACGACCTGCTCCGGGCCGAAGGCGCCGCCGCCGAGGTTCCGGTACCACGCGACGGTGTCGTCCCCCGACGAGGCCGCGAGGATGTCCAGCGCGCCGTCTCCGTCGAGGTCGGTCGCGATCGCTTCCGCAGCGAGGTCGGCGTCGGTGGTGAGGACCTGGGGCGGGCCGAACGTGCCGTCGCCGAAGTTCTCGATCCAGGTCACCTGATCGTCGTCGATCGAGGCGGTCACGACATCGGCGTCGCCATCCGCGTCGAGGTCGGCGGCCGAGACCGACGTCGGACCGTCGAGGGCGTCGGTGACGAGCTGCTCGGCCTCGAACCGGCCGTCGCCCTGGTTCTCGTACCAGTCGACGCGGTTGTCCCAGAAGGCGGCGGAGAGCAGGTCGGTGTCGCCGTCTCCGTCGAGGTCGACCGCGAACACCGACACGACGTTGCTCGGCACGTCCGAGATCTCCCGGGCGGGCCAGTGGATGCCCGCCCCGTCGTTCTCGAACCACGCCACGCGGTTGCCGTAACCGGCCGAGGCGGAGAGCGCGTCGGGGTCACCGTCCCCGTCCACGTCTCCCACGGCTACCGACCTCGCGGACTCGACATCGGCGATCCACTGCGCGGGACCGAACCACTCGAGGCCCTCGCCGGGTTCGCAGTCCTGGGCGAACGCCGGCCCGCCGGCACAGGTCAGGACCCCCGCAGTGACGGCCATCGAGCGTCGCATCGCTCCTCCTCGTTCGGGCCCATGTCGCATCCCGGGCGTTCGGCACAGCTCGTGGCCCCGCTTCGCATCGTCCCACACCCATCGATCCGCGACATCGGGGGACAGGCAGGATAAGGCGCCGCCTCCATGATTCCGCTTCATCGCTGGGTACCCGCTGGTGTCGTCGAGCGACTGGCGCTGGGATCGAGTCCCACGTCGGTCGGCGAGCCGGACGAGCTGGTGATCGACGCGGTGCCGGTCGACGGGCGGCCGGACTGGCCCGAGTGGCTCGGCAGGGAGCTGCGGCTGCAGCGGTCGTTCGAGCTGACGCCGTGATCGCCGCGTGGCTGGGGTGGCCGGCGGCGGCCGAGGTGGTGGTCGTGGTGACGCCGGGGGTCGGGCTCGACGCGTACCGCCCGCTGCTCGCGGCCCTCGCGAACGAGGACGTGGACCCGGTGGTGATCACCGTCCCGTGCTCCGGCGACGCCGAGGCGCTGGCGGCGATCGTCCGTCGGCGGCTCGCGGAGGTCGACCAGCCGGTGGTGGTGGCGCACGGGCTCGGGGCGACCCTCGCGCTGCTCGCGGACGCGGACGTCCACCAGTACGTGTTCCTCGGGCCGGTGCTCGGGGTGCCGGGGGCGGCGGCGCTCGACGATCTGGCGACGGTCCCGGTCGGGGCGCGGGTCGATCTGCGGGCGCCGCGGCCGTGGGGCGAGCACGATCTGCGGCAGGTGCTGCTCGGCGCGACGCTCCCGGCCCTCGGGTGCTTCCCGGCGGCCCTGGCGCGGGACCTCCAGGGGTGGATCGCCGCGCGCCACGTCCCGCTCGCGCTCGACCAGGTGACCGCCCCGGTGTGGCTCGGGGTGGGCCTGCTCGACGAGCTCGCGCCGCCGGAGGTGGTGATCCCCACCTCGCGCGCGCTGCCGGACCGGACGGTGGTCCGCCTCGGGATCGCGCGGTTCGACCCGGTCGACTACGACCACGCGGCCCTGTTGGCCGAGCCGGCCCCGCTGCGGGCGGCGGCGCGGGTCGCGGCCCGGGCGGACCGATGAGCCCGGGACCGATCGCGTCGCCGGTGGCCGTGTCGTCGCCGGTCGCCACGGTGGCGGCGGCCCCGGACGAGGCCCCGGACCCGGTCCTGCTGTGGGTCACCGCCGACGACGGCGCGTCGGTCGCGGTCCACCGGTCGGCGAACCCCGGCAAGCCGCCGGTGGTGCTGGTCCACGGGGTCAGCAGCAACAGCCGGTTCTGGGACCTCGCGCCCGGCCGGAGCCTCGCCGGATACCTGTGGGCCCGCGGGTTCGACGTGTGGAACGTGGACCTGCGCGGGCACGGCGTCGCCGAGCGGTCCGAGGACGGGTCGCGGCTGGCGGCCTCGCCGACGATCGACGACTACGGCCGGCACGACGTGCCCGCGGTGTTCGCGGCGGTCGAGGCCGAGACCGGCGCGACGCCCGCGTACGTCGGGCACTCGATGGGCGGGATGGTGCTCGCCGTCGCCCTCGCGACCGGCGGGGTCGACCCGCCCGCCGCGGTCGTGGTCGGGTCCCCGCTCGACTTCCGCGACCCGGATCTGCTGGTCGGGCTCGGGCTCGGCGGGCTCCAGCGGGTCGCGCGGATCGTGCCGACCCCGGTCGGGGCGAAGGTGTTGGCGATCACCCGGCGGAGCACGCTGCTCGAGCTCGACGCGCTGCTGTTCGTCCCGGAGAACCTCGCGCGGGAGGCCGAGGTGTCGGTGCTGCGGACCGCGGTCTCGCCGCTGTGGTCGGGGGAGATCGGCCAGCTCGCGGCCTGCCGCGGCGACGGGGAGTTCCGCGGGGTCGACGGCGGGGACCCATACCGGGCGCAGCTCGCGCAGGTCGACGTGCCGATGCTGTTCCTCGCCGGGCGGGAGGACCGGATCGTGTCGCCGGACCGGGTGTGGACGTACTTCGAGGCGGTCGGGTCGGCGCTGCCGGCGGTCGACAAGGCGTTCGTGGTCGCGTCGGTCGCGAACGGGATGCACGCCGACTACGGCCACCTCGACCTCGGCGTCGGGGACCACGCCGCCGAGGACGTGTTTCCGCTGATCGCCGGCTGGCTCGAGGCCCACCCGTGAGCGCCGGGTCCGGGTTCGTCCGGGGGGCGACCCGGGTCGGGTGGGCGAACGGCGCGGTGTCGGTCGACGTCGGCGCGGACCGGCTGGTGATCGACGCGCCGATCGATCCGGGGGCGCTGCTCGGGGCGGAGCTCGGGCGGGTC
>JBEBJW010000506.1:0-5699 GCA_040079715.1 Myxococcota bacterium
GGGCTTCCGGAACTGGCCGATCGCGTGGGCGATCGACCGCCGGGCCCGCGGGTCCGCCTCGGCCCGGAGCGCGTCGACCAGCACGGTCAGCGCGGCGTCGGTCGGGACCCGCCCGAGCTCGTCCGCCAGGGCCCCGCGCGTCCCCCAGAACGGGTGGGACCGCAGCGCCCCCGCCACCGCGGCGAACCCGCGGGCCGACCCGTCGGACAGCAGGCCCCGCGCTGCACGGAGCGCCAGCACCGGGCACGGATCGGCCAGCAGGGCCTCGAGCCACGCGTCCGGTCCCTTCAGCTTCAGCTCGGCCAGCACGTTGTAGCCGGGGTCGACCCGGACGTACGACACCGGCCCGTCGACCGGCACCACGAACACCCGCTGCCGCTCGCCGACCGCGAGCTCGACCACCCGGGTGCCCCCGTCGGTGACGACCTCGAGCCGGAGGCCGAACGCGAACGCCTCGGGCACGCCGTCGCCCGACTGGGTCTGCTTCACGTCGACGGTGATCTGCCGCTCGCCGTCGCGCCCGAGCTTGACCTCGACCACCGGGTGGCCGGGCGCGTGGACCCACTGGGCGAAGAACCGCTCGAGGTTGACCCCGGTGGTCCGCTCCATCGCCCGCTGGAAGTGGCGGGTGTGGACCGTGTCGTCGCGGTTCGCCTCGAGGTACGCCCGGACCCCGGCCCAGAACGCCGACTCCCCGAGGTGGTGCCGCAGCGTCCACAGCACGCACGAGCCCTTGTTGTACAGGTGGCGATCGAACAGGTCGATCGGCTCGCGGTAGTCGTAGCTGACGATCGGGCGGCGGTACCGGCCGCTGTGCTCGGCGTGGTACCCGAGCGCCGCGGTCCACCGGTACCAGACGCCGGCCGCGGGCTCGTCGCGGTGGGCGTGCTCCCACCACACCGCCTCCATGAACGTGGCCCACGACTCGTTCAGCCACGCCTGGGACCAGTCCTCGCAGGTCACGAGGTCGCCGAACCACTGGTGGGCGAGCTCGTGCGACACGAGCGCGTCGCCCTGGCTCTCGAGGTCCGCCTTCTCGTCGACCAGCAGCAGCTCGGTCATCGTGGTGCAGGCGACGTTCTCCATCCCGCCGAACACGAAGTCGTGCACCACGACCTGATCGTACCGCGGCCACGGGTAGTCGACCCCGGTGCGGTCGCTGAAGTGCTCGATCATCGCCGGGGTCCGCCCGAACGCCCGCTCGATCGACGACTCCCGTCCGATCGGCACCAGGTACCGCACCGGCCGGTCGCGCCAGGTCGTCTCGACCACCGCCAGCGGCGCCGCGACGAACGTGACGAGGTACGCCGGCATCGGCTCGCGCTGCTCGAACCGCGCGAACGCGCGCCCGTCGCGCTCGCCGGCGTCGACCTGCTCGCCGTTCGACAGCAGCGTGTACCCGGCGGGGGCGTCGAGCGACAAGGTCCACGGGTGCTTGACCGACGGGTGGTCGTGGCACGGGAACACGAAGTGCCCGTCCTCGTCCTGGCACTGGGTCCACGCGGTGTGCGGCCGGTCGGGCTCGGTCTCGGTCGGCCCGGTGAAGTACAGCCCGCGACGCGGGTCAGCGCCCCTCCACCGGAGCACGATCTCGGGCGGCACCGTCGCGACGCGGATCACCACCTGGCCGTCGGTGTGCTCGTACGGAACGGGCGCGCCGTCGACCGACACCCCGAGCACCTCGACCTCGTCGAGGTCGAGCCGGACCACCCCGGCGAACGCGGGGTACGGCTCGAGCGTCACGGTCGCCTCGCCGCGGAACGAGCGCTCGGCGGGATCCACCGACAGCGTGACCGCGACGTGGCGGATCCGCACCGTCCGGTCGACCGGGTAGCGGGGTTTGACGCCGGGTTCGGCGAACGGAATCGGCTCCTGATCGAGCCCTGCGTGATGGAGACAGGCCACCGGCGCCTCGGGGGGCAAGGAAGGTCGCTCGGATAACCCGCTCCGGGCGCGGCGGTCACCCGAGCGGTCACTCCGCGGTGACTCCGCCCGGCGCCGCGATCCGCGTGCGCACCCGGATCAGGCGGCGGGCGATCGCGGGGGGAACCGAGGATCCATCGACATCAGCGCCGTCGCCTCCGCCACGAGATCCGCCGACCCGATCACCAGCGGGGTGCGATCGTGGAGCCCGGTCGGCACGAGATCGAGGATCCGGGTCCGCCCGTCGGTCGCTGCGCCGCCGGCCCGCTCGGCGAGGTACGCGAGCGGGAACGCCTCGTACAGCAGCCGGAGCTTGCCGTTCGGCTCCTTCGCCGTCGCCGGGTACACGAAGATCCCGCCCTTGAGCAGGTTCCGGTGGAAATCCGCGACCAGGCTCCCGATGTACCGCGAGCTGAACCCGCGGCCCTTCGCCCGGTCGAGGAACGCGCGGACCCCGGGCTGCCAGCTCGGCGTGTACGCCTCGTTGCACGAGTAGATCTTTCCGGCGGGGATCGCGATCGACGGGTGCGACAGGAAGAACTCGCCGACGCTCGGATCGAGGGTGAACCCGTGGACCCCGGCCTCCGACCCGAGGACCATCAGCGTGCCCGAGCCGTACACGACGTAGCCGGCGGCGATCAGCTCGGACCCCGGGCGGAGCGCGTCCGACAGCTGGGCCGGGGTACCCTCGTCGGACTTCCGACGGTAGACGCCGAAGATCGTGCCGATCGTCGCGTTGACGTCGATGTTCGACGAGCCGTCGAGCGGGTCGACCGTGACGACGTACCGCCCGGAGTGCCACTGCTCGCCGACCAGCACCGGCTCGTCTTCTTCTTCGGACACGACCATGCAGGTGTGGCCGCGGTGCTCGAGCGCGCGGGTGAACGTCTCGTTCGCGTACCGGTCGAGCTTCTGTACGAACTCGCCCTGGATGTTGACCTCGCCGGTGCCGCCGAGCATCCCGGCGAGCCCCGCCCGGTTGACCCGGCTCGAGATCATCTTGCCGGCGAGGGCGATCGACTGGGTGAGGTTCACGAACGTGCCGGTGGCGCCCGGGTACGTCTGCAACGTCTCCATCAGGAACCGGTCGAGGGTCGTGCCTTCTTCGAACTGTCGGGAGTCCATCGCCGCCCGTTAACCGATCGACCGCCCGGAGCGAAGGGACGGCACCGTGGTAGCGTGGGCGGATGTTGGCGCTCGCACTCGGGTGTTCGGCCGGTGGGCCTGCGCGGGATCCGTCCGACGGCTCGGACGGCTCGGACGACGATCTCCCCCCGAACGTCCTGGTGGTGGTGCTCGACGACGTCGGCCGCGACCGGGTCGCCGCGTACCACGACCACCCCGCGCCCGCGCCGACCCCGACCCTCGACCAGCTCGCCGCCGACGGGGTCCTGTTCCGGTCCGCGTGGGCGACGCCGCTGTGTTCGTCGTCGCGGGCCGCCCTGTGGACCGGGCGGTACCCCAGCCGGACCGGGATCGGGCACATCATCGACCCGAAGGACCTGGTGGACCACCTCGCCGGCGAGGACGGGATCGGCGCGATGGTCCACCGGGCGCCGGTGCCGTACACCGCCGCGTTCGTCGGGAAGTGGCACCTCTCCCCGATCCGGCCGGTGCCGGTCGTGGACGGCCCGGGTCGGATGGGGTTCGACCGGTGGGCCGGATCCCTCGACAACCTCGGGGTGGCCGCGGTCGATGACGGGCTGGTCCACGGGTATTCCCACTGGGAGAAGGACACCGACGGGACCCTCGCGTACACCGACCGGTACGCGACGATCGACACCACCGACGACGCGATCGACCGGGTCACCACCGCTCCGGAGCCGTGGCTGGTGGCGGTGGCGTACAACGCCGCCCACCCGCCGTGGCACGACCCTCCGACCGCCCTGCACCCGACGACGCCGAACCCGCAGACCGACACCGACCGGGTCGACGCGATGGTCGAGTCGGTCGACCGCGAGCTCGGGCGGCTGCTCGCCGCGATCCCGCCCGCCACCCGCGCCCGGACCGTGGTGGTGGCCCTCAGCGACAACGGGCCAGCGGGCGAGGTGATCCGGCCGCCGTGGCCCGCCGACCGCGACAAGGGCTCGATGAGCGAGGCGTCGATCCGGGTGCCGCTGATCGTGTCGGGGCCGGGGATCGCCCGAGGCGCGACCTCCGACGCGCTGGTCCACCTGGTCGACCTGTTCCCGACGATCGCCGGGCTCGTCGGGGTCGACCTCGACGACGGGGTGGTCCGCGACGGCTACGATCTGCGGCCGATCCTGACCGATCCGACCGCCCCCGGACCGCGCACGGTGCTGTTCACCGAGAAGTTCCGGCCCAACGGGTCGGATCCCGAGCGCCGGTGGGCCGCGATCCGCGACGACCGGTACAAGCTGGTCCGCACCTCGGTGTTCCCGGACGAGCTGTACGATCTGACGGCCGATCCGTGGTCCGAGGGGCCGGACCTGCTGGCGGACGGGGTCGACACCGCGCTCCCGCCGGACGTCGACGCGATCCACGCCCGCCTCGGCGACGCGATGGACGCCATCCTCGACGGGCTCGGCGTCACGTTCTGACCGCTCCGGTCAGCCCTCGTCGGTCCGGACCCGCAGCGACAGGTCCGGCGCGAGCTCGGACGACACCTCACCGGACGCGCCCGCCTTCGACTCGTACGCGAGCGCGAGCCCGCCGTCGTCCGGCACGAACAGCCGGACCCGCCCGCGTCCGAGGTCCGCCTGGATCCGCCCCTTCCGGACCGCCTCGACCAGCCCGGCGTGGGCGGCGATCGCCCTCGACATCGCCGCCTCGAGGTCGCCGTTGGTCAGCGGCAGGAACCCCGCCGCGATCGTCACCAGCTGGTCCCAGTCCCGCTGCTCGAGCGCCCGCACCCTGTTCGCCACGACACCCTCCCGGTCCTACGATTCCTGGCGCCGCCAGGCCGCGGTCTGCTGCGACTCGTACACCCGTTCGCCTTCCTGGTCGAACGTGAACGCGAACTCGAGGAACCACGTCCCCAGCATCCGCCGCCGCTTGACCGCCTCGGCGGTCGCGATCACCGGCGGGCCGATCGCGCCGAGCTTGTGGAACCGCGCGTTCTTGACGTGGGTGCCGTACCCGACCCACCCGTCGCTCGCCCGCAGCCCGAGGACGCACACCGCGTACAGGTTGCCGAGGGTGCCGGTGACCTGGATCGCGACCGCGCCCGGGAGGTGCTTCGGGTGGCCGGGCCACGGCCGCTGGGCCTCGCACAGCGACCCGACCCGGGTGGTGTCGATCACCCCGACCACCCGATGCCCTTCGACGTCGATCTGCTGCACGTCGTGGATGAACCAGTGCGACGGGTCGTACAGCGCCTCGCGCTCGAACTCGGGTGGGATCGGCATGGCCCACCGGCTAACCCGCGAGCAACGCGTCCACCGCCCGCCCGGTGCCGTGGGTCGCGGCGCACCACGCCCACTGCGCGGCCCCGCGGCCCTCGATCCCCGACGCGGCGATCGCTGCGACCGACGCCGCCGGATCGTCGGGATCGTCGACGATCAACCCCGGACCGACCGCCTCCGGCACCCCGCCGGTCGCGCACCCGACGGTCGGGACCCCGCGCGCCGCGGCCTCGATCAGCGCGAGCCCGAGCCCCTCGGCCCCGGTGCCGTCCGCGTCGACCCGCGGGACCAGCACCGCCAGCGCCGCGCGCGCGACGATCGCGGCGGTGGCGTCGGGCGGGAGCGCCCCCGGGAACGCGACCTCCGCCCCGAGGGACCGCGCGGCGCGGAGGTGGGCCGTCAGCCGGTTCC
>JBEBJW010000507.1:0-5687 GCA_040079715.1 Myxococcota bacterium
GTGGGACCGGCTCGCCGACGACGCCCGCGACGCGCTGGCTCGCCTGTCGGTGTTCCCGGGCGGGTTCGGGCGCGACGCGGCGGCAGCGGTCCTCGGCGGCGCGACGGATCCGGTCCGCTCGCTGGTCCGTCGCTCGCTCCTCGAGGCGGACGAGCACCGGTTCCGCCTGCTGGAGGGGGTCCGGGCGTTCGCGACCGAGCAGCTGCGCGCGCGGGCGGGGACCCGCGACGCAGAGGTCCGCCATGGTCGGTGGGCCGCCCGGCTCGCCGAGGCCGCGAGCCGGACCGAACTCGAGCAGGCGCGGGCGGACCTCGAGGTCGCCCGGTCGAGGGCGGTCGCCCGGGCGGACGACGGGGTGGCGGACGCCACGGCGCGCGCGCTGGACCTCCTCGCGCGGGCCTGACCTCACAACCGGGCACCCGGGTATCCGGCGCAGCCGCGCACGTTGTCATGGAACGAGCTCGCGGTGACCTCGGCGGTGAGCGCCGGCTGGTTCGGGATGGGAGGTGGCGCGCCGTGGCGGAGGTAGACCTCGAACGCCGTGGCGCAGTCACCCGCGCGGGCGTAGCAGACCGGGGCCTGGAGCAGCGCGACCTCCAGCCGCTGCCGGTCGACCTCGTCGGAGGGCTCGCCGATCGCGGCTTCCACCACGGCGAGGCGCGTCGCGCAGTCGCCCGGCGTCGGCTGGACGAGCGCGGTGCCGACCAGCTCCGACGCGGCCTTCATCGCGCGGTCCCGCGGCGACAGCGAGCCCTCGCACCACTGGGCGACGGTCGCGTCGACCAAGCCGTTGACCGTAGCCGCGTTGCGGAAGTCCGGCAGCTGCTCCAGGGCCTGGCGGTATTGCAGCTTCCCGTTGTCGCACTGTCCCGACAGCATCACGCACTGGGCGCGCTGCATCGCGTTCGGCGACGTGGGCTTGGCGGGGTCGTGGGCGGGATCGAGGCGAGCGTACGCGGCGAAGTCCGCCAGACAACCCTTGCCGTCCCGGGCCGCCAGCTTGCGCATCGCCGACTCGAGCAGGCGTTGGGCGTCTGCCGCGGCGTTCAGGTCACTCCGGATCCTCCCGGCGGCGTTGAGGGACGCGGAGCTCTCCGCCGCGTGCAACGACCTGACCTCGGGGTTCTCGCCGGGTCGGATCGGCCTCAGCGACAGACGGATCGGCGCCCGGCAGCCCGCCACCTCGCTCGCGGCGGACGACCGGCACGCGGCGAGGTCGCCGGCGACCTTCTCCTCGGCCTGGCTCCGCCGGGTCGTCCCGCCGGCGCCGAACCCGTAGACCGAGGCCTCGGCGCCGACCGTGCGCCCGGAGGAAGCGCCGAGCGCGAACGCGCCGAGGTTGTACGCGTGGACGAAGTGGGTCGCGCCCTCGCAGCCGTAGTGGCCATCGAGGTCGCCCTGGTAGACGGCGTCTCGGGTGGCCGTTCGGGTCCCGGCCACGTAGTACTCCATGCGGAACGCCTCCCCGCGCGCCACCCTCGCCCCGAGGGTGGCGACGCCGAGCGGGAGCTTCGCGAACAGCTCGTCTTCGGACGAGATCTCGAGGGACTCGAGCGCGCCGGCGGTCCAATCGGGCGGCAGGTACGAGCCCTGTTCGCCTCGGAGCGCCTCGTCTCGGCACTCGTCGAGGACCCGCAGGTTGCAGCCTTCGTACGCGACCACCACGAGGTCGTCCTGGGCCTGCGCCTCGAAGCTCGAGCTGTCGGTCGCGTCCCACTCGATGACGAACGGTCGGAGCACGTCCGCGGGGTTGCACGCGTTCCGACCCGCGAACGTCTGGTCCAGGTGGTCGGCGAGGAGCTGTTCCGGGGATGGCGCTGCGGTCGTGTGGGCCGCGCACCCGACGAGGGCGCCGGCGAGCAGCCAGCAGGCGCGGTGGGCAAGGGTCGGCATCGTCTCCTCCCGCCCACCGTCTATTCGGCGGCTCGTAACCGAGACGTAACGGGCGCAGGCGCAGCTCCGACCGGGTCGACGGGGCGGTGCGCCTCCGACGGGCTCCGCGCCCGCCGCGCCAGCCGGACTGGAGGGCGACCGCGGAGCGCAGCGGAGCGGGCGGGCCGAGCGGAGCGAGGTCGGAGCGACGCGCGGAGCGCGGGAGCGACCCCGGAAGGAGGGCGACGGCGCGCAGCGCCGGGGCGCCCAGATCGACCGACGTGCACCCGGGCGCCGATCCGGCCGTGTTCGCCGCGGACCACCTCCGGCGCGGTGTACGCTTCGGACTCACCCGACACCGACGTGAGGGCGAGATGTGCCGTGCTGGTGGGGACGTCGCCCTGGTCCTGGGGCTGCTGTGCTGCGGCTGGTTTCGGGGAACGCCGACGGCGACTGGTACGCGCTCACGATCGACGACGGGCGGACCACCACTCGGGTGGGCGCGCTGCGGTTCCCGCGGCAGGAGCGCAAGACGCCGGTGATCATCCAGCCGGGGGGCTGGCGTTCCTCGAGGTCTACAGCGGGGCGACGGCGTACGATCAGGTCCCGGACTGGCACGTCACGGCGTCTCCGGCGGGCGACGTGGCCCGGCTCGTCGGGGCGGTGTCGGCGTACCCGTCGCACTCGCACGCGCCGTTCCCGAACGCGGACGTGTGTGTGGGTCGAGCCGGGGTCGCCGGCGGTCCACCCGGCGCTCGGGCGGACGGTGCGCCCCCTGACGGACCGATCGACGCCGGGCGTCCTCCCTACGACGGCCCGGTGCCCATCGGCGCCGTCCGGTACACCGACAACACCTCGCGGGTCGGCCTCGGCGTGCGGATCGCCTCCACCGCCTCCGGGTCGAGGCCGGCGGCGCGCCGGTTCCGGTCGACCCGCCCGCGCAGCCGGGCGACGGAGTCCGGGTTGGACGCCTTGCCGAACTGCGGGTGGCGCAGATCCACGAGGGTGGTGTTCTCGGCCAGCGCGTCGCACAGCGCGTCGAGGCCCCGCTGGCTGATGTCGTTGTGCGCGAGATCGAGCGCCCGGAGCCGCCGGTTCCGACGGAGCAGCTCGGCGATGGCCGCGCAGCCAGCATCGGCGAGCCGATTGCCGTCCTCGCGGACCGCGGTGGTCGCGCGGGTCCAGCCGAGGTTCAGGAACGCGAGCGACGGGTGATCGGCGAGCGCGTCGGCCAACGCCCGCGCGCCGGCCGGACCGATCCGGTTGGACGCGAGCGACAGCCGGCGGAGGGTGCGGTCGCGCCGCAGCCCCTCGGCGAGCACGGTGACGCCCTCGTCGCCGAGCCGGTTGCAGTCGAGGTACAGCGACTCCAGCCGGCCCACCTCACCGAGGTACCGCGCGAGATCCGGCGCCACCGCGGCGGTGAGCCCGTTGGTGCCGAGGTACAGGTGCCGGAGCGTCCGGTTGTCGGTCAGGGCGTCCAGGATCCGCCGCGCGCCGTCATCGAGCAGCCCGGTGTTGGCGAGGTCCACCGTCTGGATCGGCGGGTCGGTCCGCAGCAGGTCCGCGACCGGCCCGGCGCCGTCGGGGCCGAGCGGGTTGCGCTTGAGCCACAGCCCCTCGACCTCCGGGGCGGTCTCGAGCGCTCGGCAGATCGGCGCGAGCGAGGCCGCGTCGATCTCGTTGCCCGCGATGTACCACACCCGGACCCGCGACCGGCCCGACTCCACGAACGCGGCGATCCGGGCCGCGCCGTCCGGGCCGACCACGTTGTTCCCGAGCAGGAGCCGGGTCACGTGGGGGTGGTCGGACAGCGAGGTCAGCAGCGGGCCGATGCCCTGCGGCCCGACCACCTGCTTGCACAGGTCCAGCCGGCCGTCCGGCATCACGGTCCCGCGCGCGAACGCCCGGGGGGCCTCCGGCGCGTCGCGGGTCGACAGGTAGCCCAGCAAGGGGTCGAGCTCCTCGACCGGGCACGGGACCATCGGCACCGGCCGCGGGCGGGTCACCGCGTCGGCCACGGCCTCGGACGGGCCCGGGCGATCCTCCAGCCGGGCCCGGCGCCGCGCGGCCCGCACCGCCTCGCTCCCGGCCACCACCCGGCGCCGGTAGTCGATGTACGCGGTCCGGTTCGGCAGATCCGGGCGCAGGAGCGTCGCGATCCGCCGGCCGAGCCCGGTGAGCCGATCGGCGGCCGTCCCGATCCGCGGCGCTGCCTCGGCCGCCGGCGACATCCCGCCCTCCTCGGCCGCGATCTGGGCGGCGAACCGGGCGGCGATCGCGTCCAGCAGCGATTCGGACGGCGCCTCGGCCGCGGCGACCCGGGCGAGCCGGGCCAGCGCCTTCCAGTCATGGTCGGCGGCCAGCGCCACCCGCACGAGGTCGGGAGACCGGTGCCACGCGGCGAGCCAGATCCGGTCGGACAGCTGCGCGGCGGGGACCCGGGCGGGCCGCCGCGCGACCCGGGATGCCTCGAGCAGCGCCGGCAGCGCGTCGTCGCCGGGCAGCGCGGCCGAGACCTCGGCGAGCGCGAGGTCCTCGCGCCACTGCGGGTCGTCGAGCGGGCGGCCGGGCGGCGGCGCGTCGAGGAACGCCAGCAGGAAACTCCGGATCGTGTCGACCGGCAGGAGCTCGGGGAAGAAGTGCCCGCCCGGGTGGGTGCGCACGACCGGGTCGACGAAGCAGGCCGCGAGCGCCTGCGACCGCTCGTTGTCCATCAGCACGTCGGTCTCGCCGTACACGTGGAGCGACGGGAGATCGATCGACTCCGGCCGGACCAGCATCCGGTGGTCGTCGGCCCGCGACGGGAACGCCGAGACGCAGATCGCGAACCGGATCGGCCCCGGGCGCAGCGCGGCGAACAGCCCCGCCATCGCGCCGCCCTGGGAGAAGCCCAGCACCCCGTCCGCCGGGAGCTGCCGGTCGAGGAACCGGATCGACGCCTCCCACCCGGCGTACGTCCGGTGGTCGTCGCTCGCGTTCCACCAGCACCGCTGCCGGGCGAAGTCCGGCACTGCGCCGAAGTCGGCCTCGAGCGCGGCCCGCTCGGCGGCGTCGGGCTCGTAGACGTGCGGCGCGTCGAGGAACACGAGCTCGGCGATGTCCTCGACCGCGGCCGCGATCTTGCGCAGGCGGGCCGCGAACCGGGACCCCGACTGGCGAAACGACGGGAGCACCAGGATCCGCAGGCGCTTCGCCGCGTGTGCCCGGACCGACCGGGCGAACTTCGCGGTCTCGGACGCGAGGTACACGGCCTCGTCGTCGGTGGTCTCCCGGCCGAGGAGCGCGTTGCGATGCGGGTACCGGCCGAACCGCTCCAGCACGCGCAGGTGGCGGCGGGCCGAGTTCAGCATCCGCTTGTAGGTCCGCCGGTCGGCGCGGGCGGCCGGGTCCTTCGCGAGCGCCTCGAGCCGCGCCACCGCCTCGGTCGCGGTCGCGGGGTCCTCGGGGTGGGTCAGGATCATCGCGAGCATCGCCCGGTGGGCCGGCGCCAGCGACGCCGGCTGCGCGAGTCCCGCGCGGGCCGCCGCGAGCGCCGGAGCGTCGGTCGCGAACATCCGCCGGTCGCCGCGGAACAGGTGGCGCGGGAGCTGGTCGAGCGCGACGGCGAGCCCCACCGCGCCGAGCGGAGTCGCGGCCCACCCATCGAGCGCGCCGCGGGCGGCGAGCGCGTACAGCTCGGCGAACCGGGACTTCACCTCGGCGTCGACCTCGGCCGTGCCGGCGAACCACCGCTCCGGGCGGGGACGCGGGGCCTCGCCGAACCAGAACTCGAGCAGCTCGCGGAGCTTCGGATCCATACCCACCTCGCACAG
>JBEBJW010000508.1:0-5686 GCA_040079715.1 Myxococcota bacterium
GGACGGGCGGGACGATCACCGGCGTCGGGCGGTACCTGAAGGCCCACCAGCCCGGAGTGCGGATCGTGCTCGCGGACCCGGTCGGCTCGGGGCTCGCGCGGTGGGTCACCGACGGCGTGCTCGGTCCCGACGCGGCGTACCAGGTCGAGGGGATCGGCGCGAGCCGGCCGCCGGAGGTGTTCGACCGGACCGTGTGCGACGCAGCGGAGTCGGTGTCGGACGACGAGAGCTTCGCGGTCGCCCGACGGCTCCACCGCGAGGAGGGGCTGTGGGTCGGCGGATCCTCCGGGACGGCGGTGGCGGCGGCGCTCCGGATCGCGGCGCGGGCGGCTCCCGGGTCCGGGGCGGTGGTGGCGCTGCTCGCCGACGGGTGGGACCGGTACCAGTCGAAGCCGTGGATGGCCGAGGCGGGCCCGAGCGCCTACAAGCAGGGCGCGTACAATCCGACGTAGTCCTGGTAGGTCCCGGTGAACGTGCCGCCGCCCTCCGGCCGCAGCTCGACGCCGTTGACGGTGAAGTACAGCTCGATCCCGGTCTCGACGTAGAACCCGTCGGCGGTGACGGTCAGCGGGAACGTCGGGCAGTCCGCCGGGTCGGTCACGGTCCAGCCGGGGAGCGGGTCGATCGACCGGAGCAGGACCACGTACCGCGCGTCGTTGCCGACCCGGCGGTCGAGGTCGACCCAGTCCCACTGGAACGCCTCGTCCGGCGCGAACCGCCAGTACACCCGGACGTCGAGGTCGAGCCACAGGTCGGGGTTGTCGCGATCGGTGACCCCCGGCTCCCACACGCGGAAGTACAACCCGGCGATCGCCGCCCGCTGGCGGGCCCAGGTGTCGTACCGGAACCCCTCCTCGAGCGGGTGCAGGTCGAACGCGCACGGCCCGCCGTCGTCGCAGGTGGCCCGGCTGATCGCGACCTCGGCCCCGCCGATCCAGTCCGGCTCGATCGACGACGACGACACCGGGAACGCGTAGTTCGCGCCGAAGTTCGAGTCGTACGCGATGCACCCGAACGCGTCGTTGACCGCGAACCACAGCGACAGCTCGCCGGCGGCCGGGGCGACGAACGTGGCGGCGACCGGCCCGGACGGCAGGACCACCGGGAAGTTGGCGACGGGGCCGCCGTCGATCGACCAGAACGCGGTGATCGCCCACGCCGGGTTGCCGTACTTCACGCCGCGGCACTGCGGCAGCCGCGCAGGGTCGTACGCGACGTGGACCGTGGCCCCCTCGACGATCGGCCCGCTCGCGACCTCGGACCAGTCGGCGCCGAACACGAGCTCGACCGGCTCGGCGTCGCGCGCCCCGGCGCCCGGCTCGTCGGGAGGCGCGACCCGCGCGGGCTCGCACCCGACGACGACCGCCACCATCGCCACCATCGCCGCCGACCACCACCACCGAACCATGGGTGACTCCGCACGGAGTCACTATGTCGGTGGCGGCGCCAGGGCAACCCATCCAGCGGTCGAGCGGAAAATTCAGCTTCGCCCGACGAAGTCCGGGGCGAGCGTGAAGTTCACCGCTTGGTGGGCGCTCGGCTCGGGTCCTGGCTCGGTTCGGTCGACCGGATCTCCTTGTCGACCGGCCCCGTCCGGACCCCCGGATCCGGCATCACCACCAGCTCGGCGTCGGACGTGTCCGGGTTCACCTGCTCGGTCCCGCCGGGGACCGGGGGCGCCACGGGCTTGGCGGGAGCCGACGGCGACCCCTGCGGCGGCGCCACGAGCTCGATCGGCAGCCGCGGCAGCGCCGGCGGCTCCGGGAGCCTCACCTCGACCATCGGGACGTACAGGAGCGCGCCTGCCGCGGCCGCCCCGGCGACCACCAGCGCGCCGACCCCGCTCACGGCCACGATCCCGCCGATCACCACCGCCAACACCAGCACCAGCGCCAGGATCCCGCCCCACGACCGCCCACGCGACCGCGGCGGGACCGCCGGGCTCGCGGCAGCGCTCACCGCCGGCCCACGGCTCGCGACGGGGCCCTGACCCTCGCCCCGAGCCGTGAGCGGCGACCCGGCGAGGATCACCGGCGAGGCCTTCGGCGGCAGCTCGGTCGGCTTCGTCTTCGGGACGTCGTCGGTCCAGTTGTCGAACACGACCCGGATCCCCTCGACCTCCGTGTCCGCGGTCGACAGGTCGCGCACCGCCGCGCCGTTCGATCGAATGGCGTTCGTCCGTCGAGCGTCGATCGCGACCATCTCACCCTCCAACGAGGCCACTGGGCCCGCCTGGCCCACTGTGGGTAGCCCCCTCGTCGGGTGGGCTCCCGTATCAGCTTGTTTCAGCCCCGAGACGGGAGGGTGTAGCTCGATCCCCGCCATCCGGCCACAGGGTGTATCCGCGCCCGGACGGGATCGCGGGACGAGCGCCCCGTGGGGAGTGGCGAGGCGGTGCGACCCTCCGCCCGAGCCCGGCTCGACGTCGCCGGGAGGGTGGGCCAGGAGGATCGCGCAGCGCGTTGACCGGCCCGGATCGGCAGGCCCGGATCGGCCCGCCCGGATCGGCCGGCACAGCCCGGCCGATCCCGCGACGACTCAGCTCGACTTCTTGTACGCCTCGATCAGGATCGCGGCGGTCTCCTTCCGCATGATCTTCTCGGGCGGGACCTCGCCGCCGACCAGCATCTCGCGGATCTTCGTGCCGCTGATCGAGTAGGGCTGCTCGCCCTTGTGGTTCTCCATCAGGTCGACCCGGTTCGCCGAGTCGTAGTAGGCCGCGAACCCGACCTTCACCGGCTTGGTGTGCAGCTCGCCGCCGAGCGCGTCGAAGATCTCCTGGGCGTCGAAGTCGCCCCAGATCGCGGACTTGTCGTCGTACGGGGCGTCGGCGTGCTTCCGACCGACCACGATGTGCGAGAACCCGTGGTTCTGGCGGTAGATCGCGTGCATGACCGCTTCGGACGGGCCACCGTAGAACATCTTGATGTCGAGGCCGACGAGCTCGAACACGTCGTTCAGCTCGTACCCGACCTTCTCCCACAGCGCCGGGTCGCTGTCGCCCTGGCCCATCAGCCGGTGGGTCTTCAGCGCGACGTAGGTGAGCATCCGGGTGGGCGCGTCCACGTCGTCGCCCTTCAGCTCGCCGACCAGCGGGTTGAGCACGGCGCCGGCGAAGTGGCCCTCGCGGGTGAGCTGCTCGAGGCCGTACACCAGCGCGTACTCGTGGGCGCGGTGGAGCGGGTTCCGGGTCTGGAACGCGACCGCCTTGTCCCACTTGCGCGACGCGATCAGCGCGCGGGTCTGGAGCGGGGTCAGCACGAGGTGGCCGTACGACGGGTTCGGCCGGGCCGGGAACGCCGACAGGTCACCGCCGACCAGCTTGGTGCGCGTGTCGTCCTTCGCGATCTTGCCGCCCGGGTGGTCGAACCGCGCGGTGCGGTACACCTGCTGGACGTACTTGTCCTTGTCCCAGCCGTACACGCTCTTCACGTCGACCACGCCGACCAGCGCGCCGTCCGGGCCGTACACCGCCGCCGGGCTGCCGACCTTCAGCTTCGCGGCCTCGTCGTCCGTCACCGGCAGGGCGAGCGGGATCGTCCAGGCGTAGTTCTTGCCGTTGGACTCGATGCACTTCTGGTCGAGGACCTTGTTCCACTGCGCCTCGGTCATCGGACCGGTGAGCGGCGACAGCGTGCCGTCCGCGATCCGGTGCACGGTGGCGAGATCGGCGGACGTGACCTGGATCTTCGGCATCGCGGCGGCCTCGCTCTGGAGCGCCTTGCGACGGGACAGCTTCAGGACGCGATCGACCGGAGCAGCGAGACCACCATGGACGGGAACGAGCGACACGGCTTCCTCCTGGAGCGAGCGGTGCGGGCCACCGCGAAGGCGCCATCGGTAACCGATCCCGGGCGTCGCGGCCGTGTCGAGCGGTGACGCGGTCTGCGATCCGGAACCGAACTGTTTCTGGATCTCTCCGCCGCGACCACCCCCGCGCCCCGGCCCATACACGGCGTGGACCAGGAGGCAGAAATGCGGACGATCCCCACGATTCCCACCGCCGTCGCCGTCGCCCTCGCCCTCGGGGCGGGCGGGTGCACGACCCGGCTCGCGGCCGACCCCGGCGACCCGGACGCGCTCGCGTTCGCGGCGGCCCCGGTCCTCGACCACGACCCGATCCCGGCCGGCGGGGGCGCGGTGTTGCTGACCGTCGACGGGCTGCTCCCCGGCGACAGCGCGAAGTTCGTCGCGAGCAGCGAGCCGGGCGCGGGGCCGTGTCTGGCGGTGCTCGGCGGGGCCTGCGTCGGGTTGCTGCACCCGAAGGTCCTCGGGCAGGCGGTCGCCGACCCGACCGGACACGCCGCGCTGGTCGCGACGTTCCCGTCCGGGCTGACCGCGGGCCAGACCGTGGCGCTCCAGGCCGCGATCCCGCGCGGACCTGGCGGGGTCGACTCGGTGCTGACCGCGGTGGTCGTCACCACCGTCGACGCGGTGGACCTCGACGGCGACGGGGTCGACTCGGCCACCGACTGCGACGACACCGACGCCGACGTTCACCCCGGCGCGGACGAGCTGTGCGACGGGCGCGACACCGACTGCGACGCCGCCACCTCCGACGACGGCGTGGTCACCGTCGGCGTCACCAACTACGCGACGATCGCCGACGCCGCGTACCACGCCCCGCCCGACGCGGAGATCCGGATCTGCGCGGGCGTGTACCCGGAGGCGATCCGGTTCACCCGCGGGGCGCGGGTCGTCGGGGTCGACGGCGCCGAGGTCACCACGATCGACGCGGGCGGGACCGGCGCGCCGGCGCTCGATCTCGACGGCGCGGGCACGTACCACGTCGAGGGCCTGACCCTGACCGGCGGCGACTCCGGGCTCCGGGTGTCCCAGAACGTCGACGCCACGCTGATCCACGCCGTCGTCACCGGCAACCACGCCGTCGGGAACGAAGGCGGCGGGATCCGCGACGACAGCTACTACTGGTCCCCGGCGTCGCTGTGGATCGAGGACGTCGAGGTGTCCGACAACGTCTCCGACTGGGAGGGCGGCGGGATCCATCTGTCGAGCGGCGCGAACACGCTGATCGACGTGCGCCTGCTCGACAACGTCTCCGGCTCGGGCGGCGGCGGCGTGTTCATCGGCGGCAACGCGCTGGTCACCACGATCACCGGCTGCACGTTCCACGGGAACCAGGCGCCGGGCACCGGGATGGACGGCGGCGGCGCGATCCTGATCGGCAACGCGGCCGACGACGTCGTCGTGACCGACTCGGACTTCGGGGTCGGGGCCACCGAGAACGACACCGACGACGTCACGGTGTACGACAGCAGCCGGACCGCGAGCTACCCGTGGTTCCAGGACCACGAGACGTTCACCTGCTCGACGACGACCGACACCTGCCAATAAACGGAGTGGATGTCCGCGATCCAGCTCACCGACGGTGAGATCGACCTCGTCCGCCGGGTGGTGCGCCGCTCCGAGCGGACCGCGGTCCTCACCCCGACCGAGGCCGCGCTGCTCGAGGTCCTGTCCCGGAACCTCGGCCGGGACGTCGGCCGGGACGCGCTCGAGGCCGAGGTCACCGCCGACCGCGGCGTCGACCGGACCGTCCACCGGGTGCGGGCGAAGATCGAGCTCGATCCCACGCGTCCGGTGCACCTGTTGACGGTGTACCAGGTGGGGTACCGGCCGCCCGCGCCGCGGGCGGCTCGGGCGGCCCGGACCAACCTCGGCCCGC
>JBEBJW010000509.1:0-5671 GCA_040079715.1 Myxococcota bacterium
ACGACCGACAGCCCGCCCCCGTGGACCGCGCGGTTCCCGCGGACGGCCATGTCGTCGACAACCACGCCGGGTACGCTGGCGGTGGGGTGTACCTCCGCGGCGCGAGCGCCCTCGTCGACGACGCGTTCGACGGGAACCTGGCGGAGGCGCAGGGCGGCGGGCTGTACGTCGAGGGCGGGACCGGTGCGATCACCGGCGCGCGGTTCGCCGGCAACCGGGCCGGCGACGACGGCGGCGGCGCGATCCTCGACGGTGGCGCGCCGCTCGTCGACGGCTGCTCGTTCGTCGACAACCGGGCCGGCGACGACGGGGGCGGACTGTACGTCACGGGCGGCGACGCGTCGATCACCCACACCCGATGGGTCGGCAACCGCGCTGGATACCGCGGCGGCGCGGTGGCGATCGAGGCCGGCGCCGGGTCGCTCGCCGACATGGCCGTCCGCGGGAACCGCGCGGTCCACGGGGGCGGGCTGTCGGTCGTCGACGGCGCGCTCGCGGTGATCGGCGCGACGATCGCCCGCAACGTCGCGACCGACGACGGCGGCGCGGTCCGCGCGGTGGGCGCCACGGTCGAGCTCCGGAGCGTGGCGATCGACGGGAACGTCGCGGCGGACGGCGCGGGCCTCGCGCTGACCGACACCGACGGCGCGGCGGCGAACGTGGTCCTGTGGGGGGACGTCGACGCCGCGATCACCGTCGACGAAGGGCGCCCGTTCGACGTCGTCAACGCCGCGGTGGTCGGGCCGATCGTCACCCGGTCCGGGGTCGCGCCCGCGATCCGCTACAGCCGGTTCGACGGTGAACGGTGGGGGTTCGTCGCCGCACGGTCCGGAGACTTCCACCTGCGACCCGGCAGCCCGCTGGTCGACGCGGGAGATCCCACGATCCTCGACCCGGACGGCACCCGGTCCGACATCGGGGTGCACGGCGGACCCGACGCGCGATGACGCCGCAGATCAGGCTGCTTTTCGCCGAATTGGACCCCGATGTCACCCGGATTGGTTTGCGTTAATCTCGCGAGCGATTATGACCAACAGTGTCAGAATCATCGATGAAAGAGGCCCCCATGATCCTCGACCCCCTGAACGCCCCGACCGAGCCCGACGGAGCGGGTCGATCCCGCGCGAACCCCGTGCTCGGCCCGGTGCTGGTGCGGTGCTTCGATCGGGGGCTCCCGCGGATCCAGCGGCGCGCGATCGGCGTCGACGGGCTGGTGCTGGGCCGCGACGCGGTGGTGTTCGACGAGCCGCTCCGCGACGCCCGCCTCGCCGGCCGCCACGCCCGGCTCGAGCGGCTGGGGTCGGAGGTGGCGATCCGCGACCTCGGCTCGCCGGTCGGCACGGTGGTGAACGGCGAGCGGGTCGCCGACGTCCAGGTCCTGAACGTCGGCGACGTGATCCGGCTCGGCGAGGCGCTGTTCGTGTACACGCTGAGCGCCCCCGCCGATCGGCCGCCGGATCCGTCGATGATCGGGGGGAGCGCCGCGGTCGCGGCGATCCGGCGGAGCATCGACGCGGTGGCCCCCCGGCGGCACGCGGTGGTGATCACCGGCGAGACCGGCACCGGCAAGGAGGTCGTGGCGAAGTCGATCCACGACCGGAGCGGCCGCACCGGGCCGTTCATCGCGGTCAACTGCAGCACGTTCGCCGACGCCCTGCTGGCGAGCGAGCTGTTCGGCCACGTCCGCGGCGCGTTCACCGGGGCGGTGTCCGAGAACGCCGGGTTGTTCCGCGCCGCGCGGGGCGGCACCCTGCTGCTCGACGAGGCGGCGGACCTACCGCTGCCGGTCCAGGCCGCGCTCCTGCGGGTCCTCGAGACCCAGACCGTGCGGCCGGTCGGCGCGACCCGGGACGTCGAGATCGACGTGCGGGTGATCGCGACCACCAACCGCGAGATCACCGAGCTCGTCCGCTGCAATCGGTTCCGGGCCGACCTGTACGCCCGCCTCGCCCAGTGGACGATCCGCACCCCGACGCTCGCCTCCCGGCGCGACGACATCCCCGAGCT
Organism: Myxococcota bacterium; assembly: GCA_040079715.1. Lineage (GTDB taxonomy): Bacteria > Myxococcota_A > UBA796 > UBA796 > JACKER01. The sequence continues at coordinate 2,008 of JBEBJW010000509.1, forward strand.
GATCGCGAACCTGCTGCCCCGGGTCGACGGGGGCGGGCGGCGGCTGTCGGCCGAGCTGTGCGAGGCGCTGCTGCTGCACGAGTGGCCGCTGAACGTCCGCGGGCTGCTGAACGTGCTGTCGATCGCGGTCGTGTCCGCCGACGACGATCGGGGCCCGCTCGGGCTGACGCCGGACGTGGTCGAGGTGCTGGCGCGGACCCGCTCGCTCCGCCCGGACGAGCCGCCCCCGGCGCAGGCGCAGGCGCCCACCGTCGGCCCTGCCCCGGAGGTCGGGTGGTCGCCGCCGCGGACCCTCGACCGGGACGAGCTCGAGGCGCTGATGGTCCGGTTTCAGGGCCACGTGGCCGCCGCCGCTCGCCACGTGGGGATGAACCGCCCCAAACTGTACCGGATGTTGGACGCGTACGGGCTCGAGCCGAACGGGTTCCGGACATCGCGGGGCCCCGGTGGTCGCTGAGCCGCACCCCGGCGACGAACCCACGGTCTCGCTCCCGTCGGCCCCGACGGCGAACGAAGCCGCGCCGCTCGGGCTGATGCCGGGTCTGTTCGGGTGGCTCCTCGGGCCGGATCCGGCGCGGCGGGCGGCGGTGAAGAGCCGGCTGGTCCAGCTCCTGATCGTGTTGAACGTCGTCCTCGGCACCCGGTACGTGGTCTGGCGGACCCTGCACTCGGTGAACTGGGACCTGTGGCCGCTCGGGCTCGCGCTGCTCGGGGCGGAGCTGTTCTCGTACACCGACAGCCTGCTGTTCGCGATGAACATGTGGCGGGTCCGCCAGCGCCCGTCGCCCGGTGCGCCCCCGCCCGGGATGACCGTCGACGTGTTCATCACGACGTACAACGAAGACGTGGCGCTGGTCCGCGAGACCGCCGTCGCCGCGCGCGACATCCGGTATCCGCACCAGACCTGGGTCCTCGACGACGGCAACCGCCCGGAGATGCGGGCGGTGTGCGAGGAGATCGGCGTCGGGTACCTGATCCGCAACAGCGCGTGGGAAGGCAAGAACCGCCACGCGAAGGCCGGCAACCTGGTGAACGCGATGTACCAGACGACCGGCGAATACATCTTGATCCTCGACGCCGACCAGGTCCCGCGGCCGCAGATCCTGGATTCGATCCTCGGGTACTTCGCCGATCCGCGGGTCGCGTTCGTACAGAGTCCGCAGTGGTTCAAGAACGTGCCGCCCGGGGATCCGTTCGGGTCGGATGCGCCGCTGTTCTACGGTCCGATCCAGGCCGGCAAGGACGGGTGGAACTCGGCGTTCTTCTGCGGCTCGAACGCGGTGCTGCGCCGGGAGGCCCTGATGCAGATCGGGGTCGTGTGGTACGCGCGGGAGCTCGATCGGAGCGTGCGGAGCGCGCTGCGGGCGTCCGAGCCGCTGCTCCGCCGGGCCCGCCGTCGGCTGCGCCACGCCGGCAACCCGCGGGCGATCGGGGCGGTCGACGAGGTGCTCGCCCTGGTGAAGGAGGCGCGCCGGGCGCTGCGGGACGGCAAGCCACTCCAGATCGTGACCTGGCACTTCCAGCGCGGCGTGAAGCGCGTCGCGCAGCGGATCGTGATCGACGATCTGGCCGGGATCCGCGCCGAGCTCGACCAGCTCCCGGGGGTCGCGGCGAAGCTGCCGGACGTCGCCGAGGAGGCGATGGTCCTCGGGATGTCGAACCGCGACTCGTCGCCGCTGGCCGCGATCGCCGAGGTCCGGGATCTCATCCTGTCGGTCGACACCGATCGGGCGAAGGAGGCCGAGGCGGTGTTCCCGATGTCGACCGTGTCGGTCACCGAGGACATGGCGACCGCGATGCGGCTGCACGGGCTTGGGTGGCGGTCGGTGTACCACCACGAGGTGCTGGCGATCGGGCTCGCGCCGGAGGACCTGCACTCGTCGCTGTCACAGCGGCTGCGGTGGGCCCAGGGCACGCTCCAGGTGATGCTGCGCGAGAACCCGCTGTGGCAGCGCGGGCTCAGCCTGCCGCAGCGGCTGCTGTACTTCGGCACGATGTGGAGCTACCTGTCGGGGTTCGCCGCGGTGGTGTACCTGATGGCGCCGGTGCTGTACCTGATGTTCGGGCTGGTGCCGGTCCAGGCGTACTCCGCACAGTTCTTCGGGTACCTGTTGCCGTGGCTGATCGTGAACCAGGTGCTGTTCGTGGTGATCGGGTGGGGTCTGCCGACCTGGCGCGGCCAGCAGTACAGCCTCGCGCTGTTCCCGCTGTGGCTGAAGGCCGTGTGGACCACGATCGCCAACGTGTACTTCGGGCGGCACCTCGGGTTCGTGGTGACGCCGAAGACCCGCCAGGGCGGGGTGCACCTGCGGCTCGTGTGGCCCCAGCTCGCGGTGATGGCGCTGCTGGTGTTCGCGGTCGGGATGGGGATCCTCCGCCTCGGGCTCGGGTGGACCACCGACGCCGGCCCGCTGGTGATCAACGTGCTGTGGGCGACGTACGACATCACGATGCTGAGCGTGGTGATCCGCGCGGCGACGTTCCGTCCGTCGACCGCGTAGCTCGCGCTGCGGTACACTCACTGCGGGGCGCTGGCGGAGCATCCGTGACGAAGGCGATGCTGGTGGGTCTCGCGCTGTCCGGCTGCGGGGACTGTGCGCCTACCGTCAGCGGCGGCACCGAGCGCGAGCGATCCCTCGTCCGGACGTACCTGGACGCGTTCGTGGGGAGCGTCGAGGAGGACGCGGTGTGCCTCGGGCGGGTTCGCCTGGCGGGCGAGGCGTCGTCCGCGGGACGGTACGACCCGGTGACACGGCAGGTGCGGATCCGCTCGGGACTCGAGGGCGGCACCCTACAGCCGGTCTGACTGTCCCGCAGCCCGGGCCCACTCCCACGGCAAATTTCCCTGACTCGGTCACCGGTCGGAGGACGATCAGCGCCGCTGGAAATTTCCGTGTGAGCCTCCGGGCCCGGTCCGCTCAAGGTCCACGAACTGTGTCACGCGTTCGATCTCCAGACCAACCACACGGTCGCGGACGACGCCCGGTACTTCGACGCGGGTTCCGAGCTGGACCGCGGGTCGAGGGCGGCGCGCCGCGAACCGTTCGCGGAGACCTGCGCGATCGGGCCCGAGCCGGCGGCCATGGCGGCCACGTCCCACTGTCCCGCAGCCCGGGCCCACTCCCACGGCAAATTTCCCTGACCCGATCGTCGGTTGGATGCCGATCAGCTCCGCTGGAAATTTCCGTGTGAGCCTCCGGGCCCGGTCCGCTCAATTGGGCAGCCGTCCCGAAGACCCAGCGCTCGCCGATCTCGCTGGCGCGGTCTACGTGCGGCACGAAGCGCCCGCCGCTGTGGCTGCGGTGGCGCCCCTGGCGGAGGTCGCGCTCGCAGCCGCCGACGGGGACGACGCGCTGTGGGTGGAGGGCTACCCGGGCGCGCTGGTCCGCGTGATGAGCTACGACCTCCACGACGGGCTCACGGGCGAGGTCGTGTACGACCTCGAGGCCCGTCGGGTGGTCCCGCGCGACGAGTGGGCGTCGTGGACGGCGGTGGCCGACCCCGCGCCGGCCGCGATCGGCCTCGCGCCCCCCGGGTGGACCGCGCAGCTCGGTGGGGTCCAGGGGCCCGACGGCGCCCAGATCGTCGTGGCGTCGCTGGCGGTGCCGGAGGGGGAGGCGACGCGCCTGCTGGTGGTGGACGCCGACGGGGGGTGGTCCCCGGT
>JBEBJW010000510.1:0-5668 GCA_040079715.1 Myxococcota bacterium
GTCGCGTGCAAGGTCCCCGAGGTGCCGGACGACACGGGCGCCCTGACGGTCCAGGGGATCGTCGTGGCGGTCCGCGACCCGGACGGCACGCCGAACCTCGACATCGACGTGTTCCTCGGCGGCGGCGACCGCGCGAGCCCGGACTCGGCCGGGGTCGTGTACTACGTCGAGGTGCCGCCGGGGCGGACCCCGGTGGTGATCGAGCGCCCGGGTCACACCGTCGGATACGGCGCGCCGACGGTGGTCCCGCAGGCGCTGTCGCTGTCGTCGGTGATCGTGGCCCCGTTCGACGGGGTGGTCCAGGTGCTCGATCCGGCGGCGGCGGTGACGATCGAGGGAGACGGCCTGCGGGTCGAGATCCCCGCCGACGCGCTGGTGGTCCGGCAGGAGCCCGCGGTCGGGCCGGCGGAGCTCGGGTGGGTGTCGGTCGATCCCGCCGATCGGGGCGTGATCCCGGGTGACCTGATCGGGCTGACCAACGACGACGACCTCGCGCCGATCGTGATCGATCGGGCGTTCGCCACCCGGGGGATCGCCGGCGAAGACGATCTGTCGTTCGCCGAGGGAACGATCGCGATCGCGACGGTCGACCTGCCCGTCGACTCGATCCTGGTCGACGGCTCGCTCCCGGCGCGGGTGTACCAGTGGTCGACCTCGCGGGCGTATTGGAGCGACGCCGGTGCGGCGGAGATCGATCCGGTGGAGCGCACCGCCACGTTCTCCACCTACGGCCTCGGGTGGTTCGCGGTCGGCGCGGTGGCCCCGCCGCGCAGCTGTGTCCGCGGCACCGTCCTGAACGACGCCGGCGGCGGGCTCGACGGGGCCGAGGTCCGGCTGGTCCAGGACGGGATCCTCGGCGTGGATCGCACCACCACCGTGTCGGGGGCGTTCTGCCTCCCGATCGACCCGGGCGCGACCGCGGCGCTCCACCTGGTGGGCGCCGACGCCGATCGGTCCACGTTGTACACCTGGGAGGGCAACGTCACCGGCGGATCCGAGGTGGGCGACTGCGCGTCGGCCGCGTGCGTCGACCTCGGCGTGCTCGACGTCGCCCCGTGGGAAGACGCCGACGCCGACCGGTCGTGGTCCGGGCCGGGCGGAGACTGCGACGACGCCGACCCGGACGTGAACCCGAACCCGACCCTCGGCGACGGTACGTTCTGCGGGAGTCCCCTGTGATCGCATTGCTCGCTGTCGCGTGCAATCGGTACGATCTGTTCGTGATCGAAGACGGTCGTGGGGTCCGTCCGAACCAGGCGGACGTGCTGTTCGTGATCGACAACTCCGACTCGATGTTCGAGGAGTCGGTCGGGTTGGCCGAGAACTTCTCGCGGTTCGTCGAGCAGCTCGCCGCGCGCGGGCAGGGGTACGGCACGGACGGCCTGCCGGACGCGGTCGACAAGTACGTGGACTACGTGCAGAACCCGGCGTACTTCGTCGACTTCCAGCTCGCGATCACCACGATCGACGCCCGGGCGGACGGCGGAGCGCTCCGGGGCACCGTCCTCGACAAGGACGACCCGAACCTCGCGGATCGGTTCGTCGAGACCCTGATGTGCGACGCGACCTGCTTCGCGGATCGCCGCGCGGTGGGCACCGATCCGGACTACCAGTGCGGCGACCCGTTCCCCGGGACGATCAGCCAGCAGTTCCTGGACTGCGTGTGCGGACAGGACGCGTGGATCGACCACTGCGGCGGGGGCACGGAGGAGGGGCTCGAGTCGGTGTACGACGCGATGTGCCGCGCGGTGGACGACCCGCCCGCCGCCTGCTTCGACGCCGACTCGCCGCTCACCGCGGACGCGGCGGGGACCAACGCCGGGCTGATCCGGCCGGGATCCACGGTGATCCCGGTGGTGGTGACCGACGAAGGCGACGCCAGCCGGCGGATGGCGGCGGTCGACTCGCTGCCTGCGCCGTACATCGACCTGTTCGCCGAGCTCGAGGTCCCGACCGCGTGGGCGGTGATCGGCCCGTCGCTGACCGACGAGTTCGAGCTCGCGTGCCCGGGCCTCGCGACGTCCTGGGGCACCCTCCGGTACGAGTACATGGTCCAGAAGACCGGCGGGCTGAAGCTCGACATCCACGCGCCGGACTGCGAGGGCGGCGTCGACTGGGGCGTGGCGCTCCAACAGCTCGGGAACCTCGTCGGGGGCGGCGTCCGTGCGTATCCGCTCCCGCGCGAGCCCGTGCCCACCTCGATCGTGGTCGAGGTCGGCGGGCGGACGATCGATCCGGCGGTCGGGCGAGGTGAGGACGTGTTCGGGGAGCCCGTGTACACCGACGGGTGGAGCTACGATCCGGTCGGGTTCACCGTGATCCTGCACGGTGCAGAGGTCCCGGATCCGGGCGAGCAGATCCGGATCTGGTACCTGCCCCGGTGACTCAGAACCGGGCGCGGGCGCCGAGGAGAGGCAGGAACGTCGGGCCGACGACCCAGCCCTGTTCGGTGTAGTCGTAGTTCCAGGTGGGGTACAGCTGGGCGGACGACCGGGGGACCACCCACAGCTCGAGCACCAGCTCCATCGACCAGCCCCGGAGCTGCCACCCGTACGCCACCCGCAGGTCGACCTTGTGGTACGTCGGCAACCGCGCGGCGTTCGGCTCGCCGGCGATCGGGACCCACCCGTCGGTGCCGGCGTCGTACACCGAGCCCTCGAGCGGCGTGAACGGCAGACCCGACGCGAACCGGTACCGCCCGCCGAAGTTCCACCGCCCCACGTCCCACGACAGCACGAACCCGCCGGACAGCCGTTGGTCACCGTCGGCCGGCGCCGTCTCTCCGTCCGGGCCGTCGATGGTGGTCCGCTGGACCGCGAGCCATCCCCACATGTACACGAGCTCGCGGAGTCTGTACCGGGTCGTGAGCTCGGCGCCGAACGCGTCGCCGCTCGGGGCCGCGTACGGCAGCTCGCCGATCGGGACCACGATCGGATCGGTCAGCCACTTCCGGTACAGATCGACCCCGAGCTCGAGCCGGCCGGCGATCGCCTGCTCCCACCCGGCGGACACCTGCCACGACGTGGTGGTCGGCAGACTCGGGTCGCCGGCACCCTCGAACAGCAGCTCGCTGTCCGGCCGCTGGGTGTACCGGCCGCCGCCCACCTTCAGCATCGCGAGCTCGCCGAGCGACGCGCGGACGGCCGCCCGGGGCTCGATCCGGGCGCCCGGTGCCGTGCTGTCGGCCGACAGGCGCACCCCCGGCATCCACCACACCGGCCCGGTCGCGAGGTGGGCCGTGCCGTACGCCGCCTCCCGGACCCGAGACAGTCCCGCGTCGACCGACACCCCGCGCGCGAGCGCCGGCGCCTCCTCCGCGACCCGGATCCCGAGCGGTCCGGCGTCGTCGACCACCAACCCGACCCGATCGGCGTGGATCTCGTACCCGAGGTCGAACGCGCGGGTGTCGGTCCGGCCGACCGTGGCGTCGAGTCGGCTCGTGACCCCGATCGTGTCGAGGTCCTCGGCGCCGAGGCCGGACAGGTCGCTGCCGCGGTGGTGGTGGACGATCGCGCCCACGACCCGCCCGTCGGCGCCGTCGCCGGTCCACTGGCCGCGGGCCCCGAGCACCTGGAACCCCTGGCGGTAGGCGAGGTACGGGACGGTCGACGCCTCGAGCGGATCGAGCAGGTCGAGCTCGCCGGCGGCCCGGGTGTATTTGTCACCGGCGCCGATCGTGAACAGCCCGAACCCGTTGTCGGCGTCACCGTGCTCGGCCCGGACGGTGAAGTCGTAGAACGTGGGCCACACCGTGTACTGCGCCGAGCCCTCGCCGGCGAGATCCTGGTACGACCGGCGTCCGGACGCCGCGACCCACCACCCGTGCCCGGCCGGGGCGCGCAGATCCGCGCCGCCCATCACGAAGTTCAGCTGGGCGCCTCCGTGGGCGGCGGTGGGCGGGTCGAGCCGGCTCCTGGCGTCGATCACCGCCCCGACCGCGTCGCCCCAGTGGGCGGAGAACGTCGACGGGTACAGGTCGAGCTGGTCGACCTGGGTGGCCGGGAACACGCTCGCGTACTGGTTGTAGTGGTACAGGTACGGGATCTCGACCCCGTCGAGGTAGTACCGGCTGTCTCCCGGAGCCGAGCCGCGAACGGACAGATCCCCGGACGACGGCGAGTACTCGCGCTGGACCGTGACGCCGGGGAGGGACTGGACCAGGCGGACGCTGTCGTCGAGGGTCCCCGGCGTCTTCTCGGCCATCTCGCCGTCGACGGTGTGGCGGGTGGGGTCGGCCGACGGCTTGAGCCCCTCGACCACCACCTCGTACGCGCCCCCGCCGCGGACCAGCCACACCACCGCGGTGTCGCTGGGGTCGGCGATCGTCGTCGCGAGCGGCGCGAACCCGTCGGCGGCCACCTCGACCGCCCACGGGCCCGGATCCGGCACCTCGAGGGTCGCGCGGCCGCTGACATCGGTCGCCGCGGACAGGGCGCCGACCGTCACCGTCGCGAGCGGGATCGGGTCGCCGTCTTCGCGCTCCCGGACCGACAGCTCGAGGGTCGCGGCGCTCGCGGTGGCCACCCAGGCGATCATCGCGCCGGCTCCGGCGTCACCACCACCTCGGCCCCGTCGAGGGCCGATCGGGCGCAGGCCTGGACCAGCAGCAGGTTCGGGTCGAACGGACCAGGACCACACGCGGTCGCGCCGGGATCCCCCGCCGGCTCGGCCACCGCGTCGGTCAGCCGGAGCCCGATCGGGGAACCGTCGTCGGCGACGAGGGTGCCGCGGACCTGGTCACCGGCGGACCACGCGACGTCGACGTCGGTGGGGACGAACCGCCCGTGGGTCCACAGGCCGGGCTCGTCCGTCCCGACCGCGAGATCGGTGGCGGCGACGGCGGTCTCCCCGGGAGCGCCGAGGGCGAGGGCGAGGATCGTGACCCACCCGGGGTCGACCGCGGTCGCCCCGGCCACGATCTCGTCGCCGTCGACCCGGAGATCCCCCGCGGCCCAGTCGGCGGTGTGCCGGTCGAGCTCGAACCACGTCCCGGCGGTCGACATCCAGCGGATCAGCGGGTCGCCGTCGACCGTCGCGGTGAACCGGGCGAACGCGCCGGGGGCGATCGCGTCGGTCGGGTCGGCGTCGGCCGGGTCGGCGTCGAGGGCGCGACGGGCGTCGATCGTCAGCTCCGACGCGGTCACCGTGTCGATCGCCAGCGGCAGGGCGGCGGCCCCGAGCGACAGCGGCCCCGACAGCGTGCCCGGCGGCGAGGCCAGCGCCACGAACGCCCGACGCTCGACGCCGCTCCCGCGGGCGATCAGCGCCAACACGCGCTTCTCCTCCGGGACCACCAGCGACGGCGTCGGCCCGGTCGCGTCGGCTGGACCGGTCAGCGTCTCGACCGCGTCCGAATCGGCGACCCAGGTCCACGACAGCTCGGCGGGCGCGTCGGACCACGCGCGACCGTCCACGATCACGCTCGCGCGGGGCTCGACCACCTCGCCCGCCGCAGCCGGGGCCACCGATACCGCTGCGATCCTGAAACCGACGAGATCGTGGCGATCCGTCCCGAACGGCTCCTGACATCCGACCCAGATCGACCACCACATCGGCGGGGAGCGTATCCGTTCCGGCGGGTCGGCGCGGGGTGGTGTATGTCGTCCGTTGCGGTGTCACGGAGGTCCGTCACGGACCGGGCGAGCGTGCTACCTGGGATGTCCGGGGA
>JBEBJW010000511.1:0-5667 GCA_040079715.1 Myxococcota bacterium
CGGCGGTGGCGGTCGGCCCCGACGGGGTCCGGTCCGCGAGGCGCGGCGGCGGCGCAGCGCCAGGCGACGCGCCGGCCCGCTTCCGCGACGCCGACAGCGACTCGGGGCGCGCGGTCCGCTCGGTCGGCGGCTCGTACGGGATCTCGACCGTCCGCTCGGTCGGCGGATCGTGGTCCGGAGGCTCCATCGACTCCGACGGGACCACCGTCGGCTGATCGGACGCGGGCACCTCGGGCCCGGCGGGGACGCGGGCCGACCACGCGGGGTCCGCCGGCGCCGAGCGGGTCGGCTCCCGGGTCGGAACCGTGCGCTCGAGCGGAGGCGTCGTGCCCGGCGAGCCGGGGAGCTTCGGTTTCCGCTTCGGGATGTCCAGCGTGCCCTCCGTGAGGTCGAGGTCGGTCAGGGGCCCGTCCTGCTCGTCCGGCGCCGGCCATCGACGGTCGCGCGCCCACCGCTTGAGGTTCGCGCCGGGCATCGCCTCGGCGAGGTCCTCGCACCGCTGGGCCACCTCGTCCGGCGCCGGCCGATCGACCGGGTCGGACGACAACATCCGCGCCAGCAGCTTCAACACCGGCGGCGGGGCCCGGGCGGTGAGCTCGGCCACCCGCGCGTCGACGATCGATTGGAGCCCTCCGTCCTGCTCGATGATCCGAACCAGGTCCAGGAGCTTGTATCCCTCCAGCAGGCGCTGCCCACCCAGCCCCTCGAACAGCGTGCAGCCGAGGCCGTACACGTCGACCTCCGGGCCCGGGTCCGACGCCTCGTCCCGGACCCGCTCCGGCGCGAGGTACGGCCAGCTCCCGGTCAACAGGCTCGGGCGGCTCGGCGAGCTCGTGTTGGACGTGCGGCCGTCCGCGTCGAGGCCGGCGGCGCGGGCGATCCCGAAGTCGAGCAGCTTGACCTGGCCGTGGACCCCGAGCCGGATGTTGTGCGGCTTCACGTCGCGGTGCACGAGGTGCATCGGGCCGCCGTCGTACGGGGAGGCGGTGGTCCACGCCGCGTGCAGCGCCTCGGCCACCCGGCCGATCACCTCGACCAACGCGCGCTTCGGCAGCGGCTCCGCGGCGCCCGGCCCCATCGCGCGCACCAGGTCCTGGCCCTCGACGAACTCGGTGACCAGCGCGGCGCGCCCCCCGAGCACCACGAGGTCGACCACCTTCAGGATCACCGGGTGGTTCAGGGCGCCGAGCAGGCGGCCCTCGTCGGTCAGGCGGCGGACCGCGTCACCGGTCGGATCGAGCTCCGCCGCGAGCACCTTGACCGCGACCTCGGTCGACACGCCGCCGTCGCGCCACATCGTCGCGCGGTACACCTCGCCGTAGCCCCCCTGGCCGAGGCACCGGTGGAACCGGAACCGGCGGGGGTTTTCGGTGGTGCGTTCCTGCAGCGAGCGAGTTCGTTCCATGTCCGGAGGCGTCCGCCCCGGGGGCAACGAGGTCGGTCGGCACGTGACCGTACCACGAATCGCGGCGCGGTCCACTCCCGGTCGTCGGTGGGTCGGTCGGGCGCGCCGGCGCTGCGCGCCGTCGGGCTCCGTCCGGGGTTCGCGCGCGGGGCGCGCTCCGTCCTCCCTCCGGTCGGACCGCTCCGCTCCGCTCGCGCCCTCCCGTCCCCCTCGCGCAGCTGGCGGCGGTGGCGGGAACGGCCGCGGTGCAGCCGCCGACGACGAGGGGAGCGCGCGGGCCGAGGCGATGGTGCGGTCGTGGTCGTGGTCGGTCGTGGGTGTGGTCGTGGTCGTGGTCGTGGTCGTGGTCGCGGCCCGCGGGCGCGTGGTGTAACGTCCCCCGGGAGGGTCGATGCGCGTGCGCTGGCAGCTCGGGTGGATCGCGGCCGTGGGCTGCACCGGCGCCGAGATCCCGCTCGAGCCGTCCCCCGCCCGGATCGACGACGACCCCACCGCCGTCGGGCTCGAGGCGCTGGCATCGGTCGGCGCCGTGCCGCACGCCGTCACCGTCCGGTCGGTCAACGGGTACGGCGCGGCGGTCGCGAGCGACGAGACGGACGCCGTGTTCGTCGACGACGCCCGCACCACCGTCCGGTTCGACGGCTACGGCTACGGTGCGGTCACGATCGACGTCGCCGGGACCGCCGAGGTCACCGCCGGCGACACCGTGCTCGCGTACACCGTGGCGAACGACTGGGCCGGCGCGGCGATGAACCCGGCCTGGCCGGCGCCGGTCGCCGAGGGCTCGCTCGGGCTGGCGATCACCACCGGGATGGTCGTCGCGGCCGGGTCCGAGCTGTGGTGGGCCGGCGACGGCGCCGCCCCGCACCGGGTGCTGGCCGCGGACGGCGACGAGATCCTGGGCCTGCGCGCCGGGAACATCGACGTCGACGGCATCACCGACCTGGTCGCCTGGACGGCGGAGCGGGTGTTCCTGCTCCGCGGGCGCCCCGGCGGCGGGCTCGGGTGGGGGACGTCGTTCGTCGCCACCGGGCTCGAGGTCGGCGGGGTCGACATCGGCGACCTGTCGACCGACAACCTGCCGGACGTGGCGATCGCCTGGCACGCCCCGGGCGCCGCCGAGGACGGGATCCTCGACATCTGGCAGGGCGACGGGCTGTTCGGGTTCACCGCCGCCGAGCCGCGCACGATCCCCGGGCTGCCGGTGTCGGTCGCGGTGGCGGACAACACCGGCGAGGGCGTGGCGCAGGTCACCGTGCTCCACGCCGCCGGCGACTGGTCGCGGTACATCCGCGGCGCGGAGTCGAAGTACATCCCGATCGGCCCGCGGGCGCCCACCGGCACGATGATCCTGCCCGACGGCTCGTCCCTGTTCCGCACCGGCGACACCAACCGCGACAACGCCGAGGAGATCGCGGTCGGCGGCCCGCGCGCGGTCGGTCAGGGCGGCTACTTCTGGTTCGTCGACGTGGCGACCGACGCCGCCGCCTGCCAGACCCGCCCAGACGACCCCGAGCTCCAGTGCGGCACCGAGTACCTCCCGCTCGAGGACGAGTCCGGCGCGTGGATGGCGATGGGCGACGGGAACGGCGACTTCCTGTCCGACATCTTCCTCGAGCTCGACACGAAGGTCCTGTACGCGGTCGCCCTCGATCCGGACCAGGTCCAGGGCGAGTTCCGCAAGATCCGGATCCTCGACCTGCCCGCGTACGGCCCGCTCGACCTGACCGACTTCGACCGCGACGGCGAGCTCGACCTGGCGATCGCCGGCGATCCCGTGTGGTGGCGGTGGTATGGCCAGGGCGACGACGACCTCGAGGTGTTCTGGACCCCGCGGCCGACCCCGGTGGTCGCCGTGCGGGAGGCGCTCGATCCGCCGTTCGGGTTCGCCGAGCTCGACAGCGACCCGAACACGATCGAGGTCGTGGGGTTCGCGTCCGAGGCGGGCGACACCGCGCTGAAGATCCTGCGGTACACGAAGGGCGGCGGGCGCGCGTCGCTGCTCGGGCAGCTGACGATCGACCCCACCGGCGCGCTGCCGGACGACGTGGCGATCTGCGGCAAGGACGTGTACGTCGTGGTCGGCGGCGCGGTGTCGCGGCTGTCGGTGCTCGATCCGGCCCACCCGGCGATCGCCGCGTCGATCGACGGCACCGCGAGCCGGGTCGACTGCGGCGACGGGCCGAGCAACACCGACGTGGCCGTGCTCGACGGCGGAGAGGTCCGGCTGCGGACCCGGGCGGTCCTGGCGCCGGTCGGGGCGCCGATCGCGGCGGGGGCGGCCCGCGACGTGGCGATCGGCGAGCTCGGAGGCACCCCGACGATGCTGACCTGCGCGTCCGAGGGCTGCTCGATCGTCCACTGGGCCCTTCCGGAGCCGGTGTTCGCGATCGGGCGCGCCGACGGGACCACCGTGATCGACGCGACCGGGGTCGAGCAGGAGATCGGCGGCGGCGGCGGGGCCCTGTCGGTGGCCGACGTGGACGCCGACGGGGTCGAGGACCTGATCGGCCTCGCGCCGGGCTCGCTGGTCACGATCCACCGGTCGGCGGCCGGGGCGATCACACCGCCGGTCCTCCTCCACACCGACCTCGGGTTCGCCGGCACGATCGGGGTCCGCGACGGCGACGGCGACGGCCAGGCGGACCTGTGGGCGATCGACGCGAACCGGGACCTCGTGTACACCCTGGCGTCGATCCCGTCCACGACGACCACGGGGTCGACCGGCGGGACCACCGCTCCCCCGACGCCGTGAGCGCCGTGACAACCCGGCCGGCGAGGGTTAACGGGTCCGGCCGTTCGTGCACCGTACTCCGTACACGGTTGACCCAGCCGGGCTCCGCCGCCTATAAGGTCCGCCCGACATCGAGGATCGTCTCCCCATGAATCGAGGCTCCGTCATCTGGCCGGTGGGACTGCTTTCGGTGCTCGCCGCGTGCGCGCCGAACAACGCCGAGCTCACCGAGGGCTCCTACATCGCGTTCCTGTCGGACGGCACCTCGCTGTCCCTGGCGAAGGAGAAGGTCGACCCCGCAGACTACGCGACGACGTACAACGTCGACTGCCGGGAGTTCGAGACCCCCGAGGACGAGGCGGCGCTCCGCCTGCCGGACGCGCTCAAGATCTGCGGCCCGAACGTGTGGCCGCCGGACTACGAGCAGTGGGCGGTCCAGGCCGGGTTCCGGGTGGTCGAGGAGGACCTCGATCCGTGGCGCGGCGAGGCGCTGATCACCTCCGAAGGTGACCTCCAGCTGTCGTTCCACCACCACGTGCCGGGCGGGGCGGACTTCCGGATCATCTTCACCGTCGATCCGGACTTCGGGCCCACCACCTGCGACCTCGGCGACGGCGAGCAGACGGGCGCCCTCCCGCGGGTCCCGCTCGACGGGAACTGGGTCGAGGAGTGGAGCACCGAGCTCGACAAGATCGCGTCCCTCGACGACGCGGCCCGCGCGCCGTATTCGCACATGGAAGAGTTCCTCGACGGCGGCCGGCTGTACTTCCTGAACGCGTTCAGCTACCAGCTCAACCCGTCCGAGCCGGACGGTCGGTTCTGGGACCTGCCGGAGACGTGGATCGCCGGCGCTGCGCAGGGCAAGTTCGTCGAAGAAGACGTGTTCCACCGCACCGCGCGGTTCGGCGAGCCGTCGATCTACAACCTGATCGAGGTCGGGTCGTCGTCGTCGGTCGGCTCGGTCAACCCGGCCGACCTGTGGTACTGCGACCTCGAGGAGGGCGCGGATCCGCTCGCCGCCAACTGCGCCGGCGGGAAGTTCGCGACGATGGAGGAGCTCGACGCCCACGTCCGCGAGGTCGGCACCGGGATCCAGGACGAGCTGGTCCAGCTGATGTCGCCGGACAAGGACGCCGAGCCGGTGTTCACCTACGCCCCGATCGAGCACACCAACTTCTGGCGGGTGCCGGACGGGCGGCCCCCCGGGCTCGACGGCTGGTCGGAGCTCCACTACAACTACGTCGTGTTCAGCGGCGACTCGGACCTGTCGGTCGGCGGTCAGGCGGCGGGCGCGTTCTCGCTGGTCCTCGACTCGGGCAACTCGTCGACCCGGGTGTTCGTCAAGGGCAAGTTCTCGATCGACAAGATCAAGAAGGATCGGTGGACCACCGACAACCTGTCCGAGGACAAGCTGATCGAGAACGGCGTCGAGCTGTGCAACGCCGCGTCCGAGGAAGAGGCCGACCCGAGCGGGGCCGCCGAGTAGTCGCGGTCACCGATCGCATCCACCCCCGCGCGGCCGCCCGCG
>JBEBJW010000512.1:0-5664 GCA_040079715.1 Myxococcota bacterium
GCCGCCAGCTCCGCCGACAGCGGGTGCACCTGCCACCCGAACAGCCGCGCGTAGAACGCCGACGACGCCGCGAGCGCGTTCGCCGCGAGCGCCACCAGCGGGATCGGGTGGTTGCCAGAGCCGCCAGGAACCTCTGCCACGGGGACCTCTCAGCGCGCGACGGTGGAGCGGCGGGCGCGGCGCGTCGCGAGCGCGCACCCGATGGACAGCGCGACCGCGGACCCGGCCCCCGGCCCGACACCGGACCCGACCCCGGACGACGCGCACCCGCAGCCCTCGGGGGCCGGAATCACCTGCGGCTGGCTGACCGCAGCGCCGTCGTCGTCGTCGTCGCCTCCGGTGCCAGTGGCGCTGGTCGGGGCTGCGGTGTCACCCGGGCCGGTCGGGGTCGAGGCGCCCGTGTCGCCCGGGGCCGGCCACACGTCGCACAGCGCGGTGCCCGGGTCGCAGGTCCCGCCGGGCCCGCAGCCCGTCGCGGTGCACGGGGCGCGGCACACCCCGACGCCCGGGTCGCACACGAGGTCGCCGGCGCAGTCCGCCGACGCCGCGCACCCGTCGCCCTCGCCCGCCGACCCGACCTCGCCGACCCGGGTGAACCGGAGCGCGTCCCACCCGATGTTCACCGTCGACGCCTCGCCCGAGCCGTCGGTCGCCTCGACGTACCCGTGGCTCCCGGCCACCAGCTTGAACACCCGCCCGCCGAAGATCTCGTGGAAGTCGCCGCCGATCACCGACTCGTCGAGCGCCCCCGCCGCGATCTCGCCGTGGGCGTGGATCGTGAACGGCATCGCGACCGAGGTGGCGAACGGCGAGTACGGGACGTACCCGGCGACGGTGAACAGGCCGCTCTCGTCGATCCCGGGCGTCCACCGGCCGGTGGTGGTCGGCGCCGCCGCCGCGGCCCGGTGGTAGAAGTGCCCGAGGTACCCGCCGTCTGCTGCGTCGTCGTCGCTCGCCGAGCCGATCAGCACGAAGCCGGGGTCCAGCTCGTCGACGACGATCTCCGGCGCCGCTCCGTACGCCAGGCCGATCCACCACACCACGGTCACCTCGGTCCCCGGCTGCCCTGGGCCAGGGAGGGGCGGCAGTCTACGCCAGGCGGCGGCGCGCCACCACCCGGGTCAGGGTGGTCGTCCACGGGACGGTGCGCCCCTCGAGCTGCCGGACCGCGAGCGCCAGCGCCCCGGCGTCGCCCCCGGCGGCGGCGATCCGCGCCCCGAGCGACCGGTCCCCGCCGAACCACCGCTCGGTCATCGCGCGGGTGATCGCGAGCTCGCCGGGGACGGTCACCCGCTCGACCGTGACCGTCAGCCCGTCCCACGCGGGGGCCTGGTCCGGGAGCTCGGCGTACACGGCCTCCTCGGCCCGGCGGGTCGCGGGGTCGACGTCGACCAGCGCCGACAGCCGCTGCGCGTGGCGGGGCGCGGCGCCGACCAGCACCGCGAGCCCGTCGTCGGTCAGCGACCCGGTGAGCCACCCGGCGACGCGTGGATCGTCGAGCGCGTCCCGCCCGAGGATCCGGTCGAACCGCTGGTCGGTCGCGAGGTCCCCGACCACCACCACCGGCCGGCGGAGCTCCGGCAGCCGGCTCGCCTGGCTCCGGATCGTGTCCGCGTCGGCCTCGGCGTCGACCCGCGCCCACACCTGGCCCTCCGGGGTCCGCCGCATCGACTCCCACACGAGCAGCCCGGATCGGGCCGCGACGTCGAGCACCACGTGGTGCCGGAGCAGCCCCGCCGCGTCGAGCACGAGCTCGCGGATCGCCTCGAGCCGCCCGGCGACCGCACCCTGGGCCCGGACCAGCCACCGGTCGGTCGCGGCGTCGGTCGGCCCGGTGGACCACGGCTCGGGGGTCGGCTCGACGATCGCGGCCAGTTGCGCCTCGCGACGACGGGCCAGCGCGTCCTTGACCGTCGCCTCGTACCCCTGGTCCGACGGGTGCCAGAACACACGCCCGACCAGCGACGTCGGCAGGTATTGCTGCGCGACCCAGTGGTCCTGGTACGCGTGCGGGTACAGGTAGCCCGCCCCGTGGCCCATCCCCTTCGCGTCGCGGCTCTTGTCCTTCAGCGCCACCGGGACGTCGCCGGTGCGCTCGCCCTCGACCGCCGCCAGCGCGTCGAACAGGCCCATCGTGCTGTTCGACTTCGGCGCGGTCGCGAGGATCAGCGTGGCCTGCGCGAGCGGGTACCGGCCCTCCGGCATCCCGACGCGGTCGAACGACTGGGCGCACGCGACCACCGCCGACAGCGCGTGCGGATCGGCCAGCCCCACGTCCTCGCTGGCGAGGATCAGCAGCCGGCGCAGCAGGTACCGGGGGTCCTCCCCGGCGTACAGCATCCGGGCGAGCCAGTACAGCGACGCGTCCGGATCCGAGCCGCGCACGCTCTTGATGAACGCGCTGATCGCGTCGAAGTGCGCGTCGCCCTCGCGGTCGTACAGCACCGCCCGGCGCTGGATCGACTCCTCGGCCACCGCGAGGTCCACCCGGATCACCCCGTCCGCGTCGGGCTTCGTGGTGTCGACCGCGAGCTCGAGCGCGTTCAGCAGGGTGCGCGCGTCGCCGTTCGCCACGTCGACCAGGTGCGACGCCGCGTCCGGGGCGAGCGCGACCTTCCGCCCGCCGTACCCGCGGGTCGGGTCGGTCAACGCGCGCGCCAGCACCTCGCGCAGGGCGTCCGGGCCGAGCGGCTCGAGCCGGAACAGCCGGGACCGCGAGACCAGCGCCGGGTTGACCTCGAAGTACGGGTTCTCGGTGGTCGCGCCGACAAGGATCACCGTGCCGTCCTCGACCCACGGCAGCAGCGCGTCCTGCTGAGACTTGTTGAACCGGTGGACCTCGTCGACGAACAGGATCGTCCGCCGGCCGTCGCGGTCCTTGCGCGCCTTCGCGTCCGCCACCGCCTCCCGGATGTCCTTGACCCCGCCGAGCACGGCGTTGATCGCGGTGAACTCCGCCCGGGTGCTGTTGGCGATCACCCGCGCGAGCGTCGTCTTGCCGGTGCCGGGCGGCCCGAAGAAGATCACCGACGACAGCTGATCGGCCTCGATCGCCCGCCGCAGCAGCCGCCCCTTCCCGACGACCGCGTCCTGGCCGACGAACTCGTCGAGGGTCCGCGGGCGCATCCGGGCGGCGAGCGGCTCCGGCGCGGCGAACAGCGAGCTCACCGGGCCCCGCTCCAGGTCCCGCCCTGCCCCTGGCACTGCGACGAGGCCTGGCCGGCGTTCCAGAACGGCGTGTAGAACGTCGACACCGTCTCGAACGGGTCGCCCGGGTCGCCCCCCGGCATGGTGCAGGTCCCGACGGCGCCCCCGGGCGGGCACTCCGGCACCAGCGTCCCGTCGGTGCAGTACCCCGCGACGTCCTCGTCGGTCCAGTCGGCGCCGCTGTACAGGATGCAGTCGCCGTCGCGCTGGGACGCGTCGCACCCGCGGGGGAACGAGGGTCCGCCGCCGTCGTCGTCGCCGCCGCCGCCGCACCCCGCGACCACCAGCACCCACCCGGCGACCCGCATCCCGACCTCCGCGTCGCGAGCGTAACCCCGGGGACCGCCCGGCTGCAGCGCACGGCTCCGGCGGGATCGGTACGCGGAGCGGGTCCAGCCAGCTCGGCGCGGCTCGGTGATCGGGCAAGATGGGATCCGCCCGTCGTCCGGCGGCGCACGGCTCCGGGTGGCGTACCGTCCACCAGCGCCCGGTGGATCCCGCGGGCCTTCAGGAGGAGGGCGGCGGCGCGTCCACCGTGCCGTTCGTCGCACCCGGGGTGCCGGTTCGCATCCCCGTTCGTCGCCCGGACGGCGCGCGCTCCTCGACGCCGAGGACGCTCGTCGAGGTGAACCTCGTGGCCGGCACTCGGCAGCGCCGCGCCTGCGCCGCTCGTGCAGCGGAGCGAGGCGGCGGTCCCTGATCCCCGGCACCTGCCCGTCACTCACGCCAGGCAGCGCGCCCCGCCGCGGTCACGGCGCCTTCGGGTGAGCGCTGGCATGCCGCTCGAGCCACCGGCGGGCGGCGACCGGGTCGGACGCGAGGGGGATCGCGGTCAGCTCGACGTCGGTACCGGGCTCCCCAGCGCCGACGGCGATCAAGCGCAGCGGCAACCCCGCCAGGACCACCGCGCGGTCGTCCGAGGGCACCCCGAACGGGGCGGACGGCGTGCACCGGAACATCACCGGAGGGGGCATCGATCCGGCCGCCGCGATCGCGGCCAGGAACACCGGCCGGCGCTCGGCGGCGGAGACCGTGGCGACCGGCACCCCGCCAATCGACAGCGCGCACGGGGCCCGGTCCATCGCGACATACTCCTCGCGCGTCATCGCGAATCGACCGACCGCACCCTCCAACCGGTTCACGCACGAGAGTACCGTCGCTGGCTTGCCCGCCAGCGCCCAGCCGTCTCGGGACGGTGCGATCGGGGACGTCTCCTGCCAGGTGTCCCACCGGTGCTTCGCGACGAACGCCAGGTCGAACCGATCGACGGAGGAGCTGTCGGTGACCCACAGCCACGACACCGTGCTGAGGGTGTGGACGAAGTCGGAGACCACCTGGTCCACTCCCTCGGCCCCCTCGACGTACGGACCGCTCCACACCAGCGCTCCGCAGGTGTCCTCCGGGTCCAGATGCCACCCGAGCAGCCGTTCGAGCCAGCTCGGTGACGACAGCACCTGCTCCGCCGTCGATGGGGGATACACCGGGCGTCGGGGGCGCACTGACGATGGCTCCGAGGGCGCAGTCGCGGAGCGAGTCGACGAGATCAACGTGGTTCCCCACGGGCGCGGTGACGGAACAGCGGTGAGTCGGGCCTTCGATCCCTCTTCGATCGCCGAGTGCCACCGGATCGGGATCCCAGACAAGGAGTGGTCCTCGCCGGCGGACGGGAGGGTCGTCAGGCGGGGCGACCGCTGCACCTTCAGCTCGACCTCCGGCGCGCCAGCGAGGTGGGCGTCGATCAGGCGGCGGCGCTCGACCGGCTCGACCACGAACGGGATCTGGAAGTCCCATGCCACTGCGGGGCAGCGGCTCTGGTCCAGGGCTCGGCAGGTTTCGGCGAAGGCACGATACCAGCCTCGCGCGATCGAAGCTCGGAGGTGCGAGATCCACCCGTCGACGTCGAGGTGCGCACCGCCCACGGTCGGCACGCCGTCGGCGTCCAGTTCGAACGCGTGCATTGCCCTCCAATAGTCCCAGCGAGAGCGCGGAAGCTCCAACACGTAGCACCTGCTGCGGTCGGAGCTGCAGTACAACTCTGCGCGCATCCACCGGACCTGGTTCAGGCACCGGAGCAGTTGCTCGATCACCTCGTGCGCGTCGCGCGGCGGCGGCTCCTCCTCGAGCCGCGCGCCGTCGTCGAGCTGACCGAGTATCTCTGCGGTCCACGCGCGGTTCAATTGGCCACTCCGGGATCCTTGCACTCGACATCTCTGATGCAGAACGACCCGTATGAAGTGTGGGAGTCGAGGATGTAGCAGTCCTTCGTCGAATCCGGGGCAATGAAGGTGCCGAGAGGATTCTGGGCGTCGAAACATGCCGTGCTGGCGCAGGAGCCAAGGTACGTCGGAATGTCGCATCGAACCTTCGGCGAGTCCGAAAGGTCCACCGCCGCCAAGCCGACCAACAGGCCAGCCTCGAAGGCCCCCGCCAAGCCAGCCAGCAACCCCACCTCGGTGT
>JBEBJW010000513.1:0-5660 GCA_040079715.1 Myxococcota bacterium
ACCGGGGTCCGCCCCGCTCCAGTCCTGACGTCGGGCTCCCCCCGACCGGGGTCCGCCCCGCTCCAGTCCTGACGTCCCGCTCCCCCCGACCAGGATCTGCCCTTCTCCAGTCCTGACGTCGGGCTCGAGCCGCCCGGAGCTGCCCGCCGCACCCGTCGACCGCACCGCCGATCGCCCGCGGACCCGGCCGCCGCGCCGTCGTCGCACGATGATCCCGACGCCGACACCCGGATGCGTTAAGGGGCCCGGCCAACTCGTTCGGAGGCCGAATGCCCGTCGTGTCGATGCTCGCCGCCGCCGCCGCCCTGGCTCAGACCCGGCCCGACCAGGAGTACCGGTCCGAGGAGCTGCGGGGCAAGCGCGAGCTCACCGTGACCGGTGGGTTCGAGTCCGAGTACTACGAGTTCGACAACCTCGACTTCCGGAAGCTCGACGAGTCGAGCGACCAGGCGATCCTCGACAGCGACGACCGCGGCGCGTTCGCGTTCACCGGCGCAAACCTCGCGATCGCCTACCAGGTCGACCCGCAGATCCGGTTCGTGTTCGAGGGCAGCCACCGCGGCCTGTGGGGCGACGACCAGATCGGCAGCACCAACCAGTACGGCGGGTTCCTGTACATCCCGTCGCTGTACGTCGACCTCGCGACCGCCCCGGACAACGGGGTGAACTTCCGCGTCGGTCGCCAGTACTTCACGATCGGCGGGCTCGGCGGCGCGAAGGACTACGCGCTGGCGGACGTGCTCGACATGGTCCGGGTCGACGTGCCGCTCCCGGGCGCGATCGGCCACGTGTCGCTGATCCCGATCAACGTGTTCTCGGTGTCCGGCGACATCAGCGAGGTCAACTTCCAGGCGTACATCGGGGAGCAGTTCCCGGAGACGATCGGGTTCCGCGGCGAGACGCTGACCCGCCGGTTCGGCGCGGTGGTCCTGCTCGACGAGCTGCCCGGCCCGGTCGACGCCGCGGCGTACGCGTTCGACTCGCTGGTCGGCGCGCGCGGCACCGGGTCCGACCTGTCGTACGACGGCCAGCTCGGCAACTTCATCGACAAGGACTACGTCGTCAACTTCGGCGTGCGCGCCTCGGCCACGTTCGCCGACCTCGTGGTGCCGTTCGCCCACTTCGACGGCTCGTCCGGGATCGACCGGAAGGAGCTCGTGGTCGAGGACGTCGACACCAACGGGTTCGCGTACGGCGGCGGCGTCCGGATCGACGGGTCGACGATGCTCGCGAACGGGCACCCCGGCGTGTTCGGCGAGCTGTCGTACTTCGACGCGTTCGGCCCGGCGTACGCCGAGAACGGCCAGCAGTACAGCCACGGCTACGTCGGGATGAAGGGCCAGCAGGTCGGCGGGATCCTGCTGTCGCGGTTCATGGGCTGGCACCCGAGCGCGTACCTCGGCCGGAACGGCGTGGACGACCGCCCGCACGACATCGAGCGCAAGTCGGCCACCCGGGTGATCCACGCCGGCGCCGGGTTCGAGCTGCCGGTCGGCCTGCGCGCGTCGGCCGGGTGGTGGATGCTGACCGACTCCGGCATCACCTACCTGAACTTCAGCGACCTCGACAACATCACCCCGCCGTACGGCTACTCGCGGTCGGAGTACGCCGCCGAGCGCCGCCTCGGGCAGGGCCTCGCGAACGAGCTCGACGTCGAGGTCGGGTGGGAGTTCGGCGAGCACGTCAACATCTACGGCGGCGGCGCCACCGTGCTCCCCGGCCCGTACTACCGGGTCGAGATCGACCGCGTCGCCGGGACCGCCCTCGGGTCCGAAGACGCGGTGTCGGCGTGGACCGCGTACGGCGGCGCCCAGGTGGAGTTCTGATGCGCGCCGTGCCGGTCGTCCTCGCGTTGATCGCCTGCGGCGAGCCGGACGTGCCGCGGCAGGGGGTCGGGTACCGGGTCGGGGAGGGGCCGAGCTCCGGCGAGCGCGGTACGATCAAGATCTCCGAGGTCATGTGGTCCGGCTCGGTCACCGACGACGGCGACTGGGACCCGACCGACGTGTTCATCGAGCTCCGGAACGAGAGCAACCGCCCGGTCAACGTGTCCGGTTGGCAGCTCGTGCTCGAGGGGCCGACCACCGCGACCTGGGTGATCCCGGACCAGGATCTGGTGCTCCAGGTCGACGACCACGTGTTCTTCGCCCACCAGTCGACCGGGTGCTTCCCGGAGCCGGACCTCGTGATCCCGGAGATGGCGTTCACCTACGGCGATCCGTTCGAGGTGACCCTGCTCGACGCCGACGATCGGTTGGTCGAGCCGGTCGGCGACAAGGACGCCGCGCCGTTCAGCGGCGGGTACGACGGCACCCTGAGCCGGTCGATGGAGCGGATCGAGCTGATGTTCGGCGGGGAGGGCACCTTCCCGCACACCTGGCACTTCTACGCGGACGGGGAGGTCGACGTGCCGAACAACGACCGGGTGGCCGAGGGGTGCCGGGTCCGGACCAAGGCGAGCCCGGGCCGGCCGAACAGCCCGGACTACTCGGGCGCGTTCGCGTCCGGGAGCTTCGAGTGACCGCCCGCGGGCACCGGCGCGTGCGGGTCGCGGTGCGGGTCGTGGTGGGCGTCGTGGCCGTCCTCGGCGCGACCGGCTGCGTCGAGCCGGACCCGACGCAGCTGTTCAACCACGTCGGGCTGTCGGTCACCGACGACGAGGCCGTCGCCGCCGCCCCGTTCGTCGAGGCGATCGACGACGCGGACGACACCGTGTACGCAGCGCTGCCGGCCGGCGAGGACCCGGCCGTCCCCGACGCCCTGCTCGGCGCGTACAGCCGGGGGGTCGACGTCCAGGTCCTGACCGACTGGGACCTCGCCACCAGCCCCGGGATCGCCCGCCTGCTCGACGCCGGGGTCCCGGTCGCCCTGCGCGACGCCGGGCTCACCTACTTCGAGTTCAACGTCGGCGAGGACGTGGGCTTCACCAGCGACATGACCCGGATGGCCCACGCGTACGTCGTGGCCGACCAGACCCGGGTCGTCGCCGCGTCGACGATCGGCCGGTCCGGCCCCGGGACCCGGATCGTGTTCGACGCCCGCGGCGAGGACCTCGTCCAGGACCTGATGGCCGAGCACGTCCAGGTGTACGGCGGGACCGACTCGACCGCGGTCGACGCGTACGACGCGCCGGCGAAGTCGATCCTCGAGACCCGGTGGCGGTACGGCACCACCACCGACACCGACCTCGAGCTGTGGTTCGGCCCGCAGGAGCGGCTGACCAAGCGGGTGATCGACGCGGTGTACTCCGCCCGGTCGGCGGTGTGGATCCTGACCGACGACCTCGAGAACGAGGGCCTGGCCAGGGCGCTCGAGGACAAGGCGAAGTGGGGGTTCGACGTCCAGGTGATCGTCGGGCCGCGGTTCGGGACGGCGTCGGCGGCGATCTCCCGGATCTTCGAGCAGGAGACGCCGGACGTGTCGAAGCGGCGGCTGGTCGACGGGGACGTGATCCCGACGATCGTGCTGGTCGATCTGCCGGACGACCCCGAGGGGTACCGCCCGCACGCCCGGGCGATGGTGATGAACCACGACCTGTACTCGGCCTCGCGGCTGTACCGCGGCGAGCCGGTGCTGACGGACCAGCTGATCGACAGCGCGATGTGGGTGTTCGCGTCGGACGGCCCGCCGGGGGCCGAGCTCGTCACCCTCCAGCAGGTCTACGAGGACCACCTCGCGCGCACGGTGGAGTTCTGATGCGGACGCCGTTCCCCCTCCTCCGGATGCTCCCCCTCACGCTCGCCCTCGCGGTCGGCTGCGCCCCCGCGGCCGAGGACGTCGACGGGACGCGCGGCGGCCGGCTCGACGCGTTCTTCAACGATCCGGGCGCCCGGCTCGACACGGTGTGGCACGCCGACGCCCAGCGGCTGATGGTCGATCTCGTCGACGAGGCCCGGTCGAAGATCCGGTTCGCGGTGATGGGGTTCTCGAACGACGAGCTCGTCGACGCGTTCATCCGGGCGTACGACCGCGGGGTCGACGTCCAGATGGTCGGCGACGCGAGCCACGTCAACAACTCCGGCTACGAGCGGTTCCGCGACCGGCGGATCCCGATGTCGGTCGGGAACAGCGCCCACATCATGCACGACAAGTTCATGGTGGTGGACGACCGGTTCGTGTTCGCGAGCACCGCGAACTGGAGCGACTCGGACCTGTTCAACAACTCGAACAACTTCGCGATGATGGACAGCCCGGCGATCGCGGCCGACTTCACCGCGGAGCACGCCCAGATGTTCGCCGGCGCGTTCGGCCAGAGCAAGGTCGAGCTCGACAACGGGCGGACCTACCAGGTCGGCGACACCGAGGTCGAGGTGTGGTTCAGCCCGAACGAGGACGCGATGGGGCGGATCCTCGAGCTGGTCGACGCCGCGCAGGACCGCGTGTCGTTCGAGATCTTCGCGTTCACGAAGGACCAGCTCGGGTCCGCGATGGTCCTCAAGCAGCAGGAGCTGCGCGAGCAGGGGCGGCTGATCGACGGCGACGTGTCGATCGGGGTCGCCGGGGTGATCGACCAGTCCCAGCTCCACTCGAACGGCCAGTACCACGAGGCGTACCGGCTGCTCGGCGAGCAGGTCCCGCTCCGGCTCGACGGCAACGACGCGAGCCTGCTGCCGGGCGACTACCAGGCCGGCGGCGGGCGGCTGCACAGCAAGACGATGGTGCTCGACCCGGACGGCGAGAACCCGGTCGTGATCTCGGGGTCGTTCAACTGGTCGGCGTCGGCCACCCAGAGCAACGACGAGTACATGCTGGTGTTCCACGGGCGGCGGGTCGCGGAGCTGTACCGCGACTACTTCGACTACCTGTGGGAGAACGGCAAGCGGCTCGGGATCGAGCACATCGGCGAGAACGGCCTGAACCCCGGCGACGTGGTGATCGACGAGGTCCACTGGTACGGGGTCCACGCGAACGACATCGACGGGTTCGACGAGTTCATCGAGCTCAGGAACATGACCGACCGCGACCTGCGGCTCGACATGTGGCAGATCGCCGGGGTCGACGACTTCGTGGTCGGGCTGCCCCCGGGCACGCTGCTGCCGGCGAACGGGCGGTACGCGATCGTCGACCACCTGGTCGAGGCGTACGTCGACGGCGCCCCGCAGGACCAGCACACCGCGTTCCTCCGCGGCGACATGGTGTTGAACCCGTTCAACGACAACCGCCAGGCGCGGCTGTACCTGAAGGACGAGGCGCTCCAGCTGTTCCTGATCGACCCGGACGCGAACCTGATGGACGTGGTCGGCGACGGCGGCCCGGCGTACGCGGGCGGCCCCGACGGCGACCTGGTCCGGTCGATGCAGCGGGCGGACCCGCCGGGCGACGGGGCGGACCCGGCGAACTGGTCGGCGTCGTCGGTCCCCGAGGGCGGCACCGACGTGAACCCCGGGGTGATCGTCCCGGGCCAGCCGGCGACCTACAAGCAGACGATCCTCGCGACCCCGGGCGAGCCGCCGCCGGCGCGCTGACCGCGTCGTCCGCGCGGTCGGCCGTGTCGCGGGCAATCGCAGCTCGTGCCAGTTCGTGTCCGGCGGCGGGCGTCGGATCGGGCGCCGAGCGTGCTGCGACCGCGGTCCTCGGCCCCAGCGGTCCGGCCGGACGGGCCCTTGCGGCGCCCCGCCTCCCGGCGAACAGGGAGGGGGGAGGTGCCGATTGTGGTGGAC
>JBEBJW010000514.1:0-5653 GCA_040079715.1 Myxococcota bacterium
GGCTGGTCGGGTCCGTCGGGTCGCCCGCGTCGGGGAGGGGTCGTGGTCGGGTGGTGGGGGATCGTGGCCGCGTGTCACAAGGCGACCGAGCTCCCGGCCGAGCCGCCGCCGGTCCCGATCCCGGCCGCGCTGATCGAGGGGGCTCCCGCCGCAGCCACCGCGACCCCCGGCGCCGTCGACGACGGGGCCCTGCTCCGCCTGCTGTCCCAGCGCGACGGTCCGCCGGACTGCGCAGCGGTCGAGGCTACGGTGCCCGAACCCGTCCCGGCGCTGCTCGACGTGGTGGCCCACGTGTCGATGCCCCCGACGGCGCCGATGTCGGCCGCCCGGTGCCTGGTGCTCGGCCACGCGGTCGAGGTCGCCGACGCGATCGACGGGTGGATGGCCGGCGCCGAGACCCGCGGCCTCGCGGTGCTGGTCGCCCAGAACATCGACGCCGTGCCGCTCGAGCCGGCGATCCGGTTCGCGACCACCGGGGCGGCCGGTCCCCACGCCGAGGCCCTCACCGCGCCGCTCGCGGCCAGCGCCCGCCCCGAGATCCGGGCCGTCGTCGGCCGGTAGGGGCGCCGTGAGCTTCGTCCAGGCCGAGTACCCGCTGTTCCTGCTGCTGGTGTTGGTCCTGTACTGGGCGCTCGGGCGCCGGTCGTGGCAGAACCTGCTGCTGCTCGTCGCGAGCGCCGTGTTCTACGGCTGGTTCCGGTGGTGGTTCGTCCTGCTGATGTACGCGGCGGCGATCGTCGACTTCGGCGTGGCGCAGGCCCTCGAGCGGTGGCCCGAGCACAAGCGGCGGCTGGTCGTGCTGTCGGTCGGGTGCAACCTCGGGCTGCTCGGGTACTTCAAGTACACCGACTTCTTCGCCGACCAGGTGATCGCCGGCCTCCACGCCGCCGGGATCCACGCCGTGTGGGGCGGGCTCGGGCTGGTGCTGCCGGTCGGGATCAGCTTCTACACGTTCCAGACCATCGGCTACACGATCGACGTCGCCCGGGGCGAGCTCCGCGCCCGGCGCCACCTGGTCGACTACCTGCTGTACGTCAGCTTCTTCCCGCAGCTCGTCGCCGGTCCGATCGAGCGCGCGGGTCGGCTGCTGCCGCAGGTCGAGCGCGACCGGAGCTGGTCGTGGTGGGCCGCCCGGACCGCGGTGTCGCTCGCGCTGTGGGGCGCGTTCAAGAAGGTGGTGATCGCCGACTCGATCGCGCCGTACGTCGACAAGGTGTTCGTGCTGGAAGACCCCGCCGGCCCGATGGTGTGGGCGGCGACGCTCGGGTTCATGATCCAGATCTACGCCGACTTCTCCGGGTACACCGACATCGCCCGCGGCTCGGCCCGCCTGCTCGGGTTCGAGCTGTCCGAGAACTTCCGCGAGCCGTTCCTGGCGCGCACCACGGTCGAGTTCTGGCAGCGGTGGCACATGTCGCTGTCGACCTGGCTCCGGGACTACCTGCTCGGCCCGCTGGTGGGCGACGCGGGCGCCGGGCGGATCCGGTTCGCCCTCGCCACCGTCGCGACGTTCGTGATCATCGGGTTCTGGCACGGGCCGTCGTGGAACTTCGCGCTGTTCGGGCTGTACCACGGGCTGTGGGTGGTGGCGTACGGGTTCGGGGCCCGGTGGTTGCCGCCGTGGACCGCGCGGATCCCGCTCGGCCAACCGCTGGCGATCGGGTTCCACCTGGTGGTGGTCGGCCTCGTGGGGACATTGCTGTTCCGCGAGCGGCACCTCGAGCGGATCGTCCAGCACCTGTCGAAGAGCCCGGTCGCCGCCACCACCGACGAGTGGGTCGCGACGATCGTGGTGCTGTCGGTCACGGCAGCGGGGTGCGCGGTGCTGATCGCGCAGTGGGCGTACGCCCGGTGGGTCCGGCCGCGGATCGCCGGGACCCCGGTGTACCTCGCGGTCCAGACGACGGCGTGGGCCGCGCTGGCGGTCGCGATGTTCCTGTTCTACCGGACCACCCTCCAGGACTTCGTGTACTTCCAGTTCTAGGGCATCCCGACCGAGGTTGAACGTCGCGTCTCGACCGTGGCCGATCCGGCCCGTACGCGCGGTGTACACGCGATCCTCGAGTTCGCCGCCGCTCCACCGGGTCACCCCGCGCGGCCGGGTCGTGCCTCGTGCGGTAGGCTGCGACGAGTTCGGCTGGCTGATCGTTCCAGCAGTGTCTTACAGCGAGGGGTGGCGCACCAAGGCGAGCCGGGTCACACTTGGCATGCTCGCGGGTACCATAGACCAAGGAGTGGCCATGAACCTGGACAGCAGCGAGACGGGCCGCGACTTTGCGGTCGAACTCGACAAGTACGACGAGCTGTTGCCGCGGCTGCTGGCCGACCACGAGGGCGAGTACGTCGCCATCGTCGGTGACGAGGTGTTCGGCCCATTCGCCGCGCCGGGTGATGCGTGGCGCGCCGGGTTCGAGCGGCAGCGCGATGGCGCCGTGTTCGTTCGTCAGGTAGCATCGGGCCCGCGGGTGGTGTCGATGCCCGTGTTGATCAAGTAGCTTCGGGACCACGACGGAGGCCGGGTGAAGACCTTCGCCATCGACGCACGCCGAGGCCTGCTCGTTGATGTCGTCGTCCGAGGGATGCCGGAGTGGGAAGCGATGCGCGCCCAAGGCGATCCTCTGGGACCAGGCGGAGGCGGGCCTGCGTCCCAGCGCGTAGTGGCCCTGGTCGACACAGGGTCGGACGTGACGATCATCGATTCGAAGGTGACCGGCGCGCTTCGACTCCCACCGGCAGGCCCCCAGACCTACTCGTGGCTGGCGCCAGTCGGCTCCGCCGCCCAGCGGATCACCGGGCCTCGCGCGGCACGAGATCCTGATCGGCATGAGCCAGATCGACCAAGCGTCGGGCTTCCAGGCCATCCTGGGTCGGGACGTGCTCAAGCACTACGTCATGGAGTGGAACGGACGCACAGGTCAGGCGACACTGCGGGTCGGGAAGACCGTCAGGTCTCCCGCCGAGCCGGCGCGCTGGCACGGGTCAGGGGATGACGCCGAGCAGGCGGGCGGCGGCGGCCCGCGCGTCGGCCCCGTCTGGGATCCGCCTGTCGGTGACCAGGTCCGGGTGGCGTCCCGTCACCGAGCGGGCCCAGCACCCGAGCGACCGAGTATACCGGCCCTGCACCGTCACGGAATGTCACGGACCCAGGGTTTGCATTCTGTACGTGGTATGTCCCGGTCAGCGACCCGGAGGCGCCGATGAGCCCGCGCGCGAAGAATCTCGCTCCGATCGACGGCGAACACCCTGATGATCTGGTGGTGCTGACCATCAAGCTCCGACGTCGGGAGCGCGATCGGTTGCATGCCCGGGCGCGGGCGGAGGGGTACACCTCGCTGACCGCGTGGCTGGTGGATCTGGCCGGCGTCGACGCCGGGCACGCCGACGACAAGGTCCGGGCCCAGCTCGAGGCGTGCCGCGCGAAGTCCCACCGGATCGAGCGGTCGCTCCGCCACGTGTGCGGGCTGGTCGCGACCCCCACCGAGCCGGACCCGGCGTGAGCCGCCTGCTGTTCGCGCTCCGGTGCGACGGCTGCGGCCGCGAGGTCTCGGCGTCGGAGCTCGGCCGCGAGGCCCTGACGGCGTGGGCCGCCGGGACCGCCCCCGACGGGGAGTGGCACCTGTGCCCGACCTGCGCCGCGGCCGGGGCCCGGGTCGCGTCGGTCAGCGCGCCGCTGGTACCCGGAAGTACCAGCGCTTCACCCACTCCGTCGCCGCCACGTACCCGGTCGTGATCGCGAGCACGAGCCCGATCAGCGAGAGCGGGGGCGCGACGAACCCGAGCACCGGACCGAGCGGGGTGAACGGCAGCGCCAGCGTCGCCGCGATCACCACCGCCGCCAGCCCCGCCTGCAGGCCGCTCGGGCGGCTCCCGGTCACCGGCCCGCGGGTCCGGAGCACGAACAGCACCAGGACCTCGGTCAGGAGCGACTCCACGAACCACCCGGTGCGAAACTGTGCCGGATCCGCGTCGCACACCCACCATGTTGCCGAAGTTCGCGCTGGTGGGGTAGCGGACGTACACCAGCGTCCGGGCCATCGGACGTCCCTCGCGGACCCCGTCGGCGAGCACCGCCAGATCGTGCTTCTGGACCACCACGCTCGCCGCCTCGCGCGCCACGTCCGCCGCTCCCTCGACCGACACCCCGACGTCGGCGGCCCGCAGCGCGGCGGCGTCGTTGATCCCGTCGCCGAGGTACGCGACCACCCGCCCGCTGGCGCGCAGGGCGCGGACGAGCTGCTCCTCCTGGCCTGCTTCTCGGCCGGGAACGACTCGCCGGTCAGCGCGGACTCGTCGACCTGGAGCCCGGTCGCGTCGAGGACCCGGGCGTCGGCGGGGATCATCGACCCGGCGGACAGCACGATCACGTCGCCGGGGACGAGCGCGCCGAACGGCACCTCCGCGGTGGACCCGTCGCGGCGCACGGTGGCGGTGAGCCGCACCTGGTCGAGCAGCCGGGCGACGGCCCGCTGGGCCCTGGTACTCCTGGACGAACCCGAGCCCGCCCGACTGCGCCACGATCCCGAGGATCACCGCCGCGTCGGTCGCCTCGCCGACCGCGATCGACACGATCGACGCGACCAGCAGCATCGCGACCCGCGGGTTCAGCGCCTGCGCGGCGAAGATCCGCAGCGCCCGCTGCGGGTGCGGGGCGATCGGGGAGACGGACCCCTGCCGCTCCGCCACCTCCGCCCCGGACAACCCCGCGCGACGCGAGCGGGTCGCGGCGAGCACCTCGGCTGGCGCGCGGGCCCACGGCTCGGTCATCGCGTCCTCCGCGCATCCTGCGCCGTCGGGTGGGGAGCCGCGCTCGGTCCCGGGCGGTGCCAACGCGGTCGCGACGCGCGCGAAGACTGCCGGGAGGAGCGCGTGAACCCTCCGGACCATCGCGTCGTGGGGTGACGGACCTTCCCAGCGGCGCGGCCACCAGGTTACGTGTCCACCCGCGATCGCGAGGACGCGATCCGGCACACCGGGAACGCACCGGTGGGGACAACCCGGCGCCGAGGCGCCCCAGATCGGAGGCCGCTGCGGCCTGGCGGGTCGGCGACACGTCGCGACCCATCGTGACCAGTGCCGTGGGCGTCGGGGGTTGCCGAAGGGCCACCCCGCGCTCATGTTCTACCTGAACCCGGAGCGGCGGCCGGCAGGCTGCCCCGGACGGAACCAGAGGTCGCCATGAACGACACCGTGGCTCGAGCCACGCGGCGCGGGCGTCGCCCGACCGCTGCAGACGAGCGAGACATCACCGAACGGATCCACGCCGCCGAAGCGGAGGCGCGGGCAGCGTTGGCCGAGGTCCCCGAGGCCTCGGCGCTGCTCGGGCGGGCCGCGCCGTCGCGCGCGTTCAAGACCCGGGTGGTCGACGTGGACCGGCTGGAGGCGGCGCTCCGGGCTGCGGAAGGCTGCGCGCCGGAGGCCGGGCCGGTCCAGCGGGCCCGCGCGGCGTGGGACCAGGCCCAAGGGCTCCGGTGGACCCTCGCGGTGTCCGCGGCGGACGTGGTCCCGCGCGAGGCGCACCGGGTGGCGAAGGCGTCGGGGATGGATGTCGAGGACCTCGCGAACGAGGGGTACATCGGCCTGCTCCGCGCCGCGACCCGGTTCGATCCGGACCGCGGGGTCCGGTTCGCGTCGTACGCGCGGTGGTGGGGCCGGG
>JBEBJW010000515.1:0-5648 GCA_040079715.1 Myxococcota bacterium
CCGGCGGCGACTCGAAGGTCGTCGTCGACGGCACGCAAACCGTCAACTACTCGAAGACGCTCGAAGTGTTGAACCTTGACGGCGGCGACGCCGGCGACCGGGTACAATCGGCGCGATGGAGCTGTTCGCCCCGTTGATCGCGCACCTCGAGCGGGTCCTCCCGGGGGTGTACCGGTTCGCGCCGGCGAGCCGCGGCCGGGCCGACGGGCTCCGGATCGACCGGCCGGGCTTCGACGGGCACGCGTTCGTGTACCCACCGGAGCCGGACGGCTCGCTCCTGGTGTCGCTGTCGGACCTCGGCGAGGTGTTCCAGGTCCCGACGATCGACGAGGTCGCCCCGGTGCTGCAGCGGTGGGCGTTCCCGGCCACCTGGACCGCGCCGGGACCGGTGGATCCGGCGGCGACCCGCGCGTCGCTCGCGGCGCTGGTGGCGGGGCTCGGACAGCGCGCGGTCGCGGTCGACGTCGACCCGGGCGTCGCCGAGGCGGCGGATCCGCGCCGCCTGACCTGGAACTTCCCGGCGGACCCCGACGGGCGGCTGCGCCTCGGCGCCCAGGTGGTCCTGGCCGAGCCCGAGCCGGCGAAGAGCTTGGTGGCGCGGACCGTGGCCCTGGTCGCGACCGGTCCGGAGC
Organism: Myxococcota bacterium; assembly: GCA_040079715.1. GTDB lineage: Bacteria > Myxococcota_A > UBA796 > UBA796 > JACKER01. Next base: position 633 of record JBEBJW010000515.1, read on the forward strand.
GCCGGCGGGATCCGCAGCGGATCCACGTGGGATGGCGGGCGATGATCCTCGCGAACCAGGACCACCGGTGGGCCGACGCGCCGTGGCTGTGGACGGGTGCGCCGGTGCCGCCGGAGGAGCGTGATCCTCCCGGGCCGGACGGGGCGGCCGCGCTCGCGGCGTTCGACGCCGGGGAGCTCGAGGCCGGGCTCGCGGTGTTCGGGGTGACGCTGTCGCCGGAGCTCCACGCGGTGCTCGGCGGCGCCCGGATCCGACCGCCGGCCTGCTGCGCCTACGTCGACGCGCGATGGACCTCCCGGCTGGTGGAGGTGATCCGCGCCGCGGCGCCGTGGGCGCTGACCGCCGCGGTCCAGGGCGGCGGCAAGAAGGTCCCGGTGCGTCCGATCGCCCAGTTCCCCGGCCAGCGGCACGCGCGCAAGGCCTCGATCGCGGTGACCCGGGGCCCGGACGGCCTCGCGCGGCTGGTGATCGAGGTGACCGCCGCGAACGCGCGCCTGCCCGAGCGCGCGTGGCGACGGCCGCTGGCGATGGAGCTCCGGCGGTGGGGCCTCGAGCCGTAGGCGGCGCGGCCCCGGGGTCTCACGGATCAACCCCCGATCGGCGTCATCGAGCCCTCGAACGCCAGGAACGCGTCGCCCTCGAGGTGCGCCTGGTGCCCCGCGACCTTGCCCCACAGCCGCTCACGGAGCAACACCGCGAGCCCTCCGTCGTCGACGCCGCGCCGGAGCACGTCGCGCAGGGACGGCGCCGCCTCGCGCGACAGGCAGGTCCGGAGGTGACCGTCGGCCTGGAGTCGGATCCGGTTGCACGCGTCGCAAAAGTGCTCGGTGATCGGCGACACGAACCCCACGGTCTGCCCGGTCTCGACCAGCCGCCACTCGAACGCGGGACCCCCGCCCTCCGGTCGGCCGAGCGGTTCGAGCGTGTACCGCTCCGACAACGCGGCCCGGATCTCGCGCGCCGGCAGGTGGTGGGTCCGCCCGTCCACCTGGTCGAACGGCATGTACTCGATGAACCGGATCCGTACGTCCGGCCGATCGGCGAACGCCTCGATCAGCGGCTGGACCTGGTGATCGTTCACCCCGCGCATCACCACGCAGTTCAGCTTGATCGGGGTCATCCCGGCGTCCCGGGCGGCGGTGATCCCGGCCAGGACCCGTACGACGTCTCCGCCGCGGGTCAGGGTCCGGAACACCTCGGGGTCCATCGCGTCGATCGACACGTTCACCCGGCGCATCCCGGCGCGCGCCAGCGGCTCGGCCAAGCGGTCGAGCAGGTGGCCGTTGGTGGTCATCGCGAGGTCGCGGATCCCGGGGATCGCGGCGATCATCGCGACCAGCTCGGGCAGATCGCGGCGGACGGTCGGCTCGCCGCCGGTCAGCCGGACCTTGTACACGCCCATCCCGGCGAGCACCCGGACGATCCGGGTGATCTCCTCGAACGTGAGCACCTCCTCGCGCGGCAGAAACGCGAGGCCCTCGGCGGGCATGCAGTACGTGCACCGGTAGTTGCACCGGTCGGTCACGCTGACCCGGACGTAGGTGTGGACGCGGCCGAACGGGTCGACCAGCGGTCCGGCGTCGCGGCGATCGTCGCCGGTCCGGACCGGCAACGTCACGACGTCACCGACGCGCCGATCGGCAGCTTCTCGCGGATCCGGGTGGCGATCGCGAGGAACGACCGGGCCTCGGGGCCGTCGCCGAGCGCGACCGGGACGCCGTCGTCGCCGCCGGCCCGGATCGCGGACCGGAGCGGGATCTGGCCGAGCAGCTCGGTGTCGTACCGCTCGGCGGTGCGTTTGCCGCCGTCCTGGCCGAACACGTAGTCGCGGGTGCCGTCCGGCAGCTCGTAGTACGCCATGTTCTCGATCACCCCGAGCAGCGGGACCTCGAGCTTCCGGAACATCGAGATCCCGCGGACCGCGTCGGCCAGCGCGACCGGCTGGGGCGTGGTGACGATCACCGCCCCGGCGAGCTCGACCGCCTGGATCAGCGTGAGCTGGGCATCGCCGGTGCCGGGCGGCAGGTCGATCACCAGGTAGTCGCAGCCGGACCAGTTCGCGTCCTGCAGGAACTGCTTCACCGCGCCCTGGACCATCGGGCCGCGCCAGATCATCGCCTCCTCGGCGTCGACCAGCATCCCCATCGACAGGCAGCGGATCCCGTGCGCCGGGACCGGCAGGATCTTCTTCGTGGCGGCGTCCGCCATCGGGCGCTCGTGCGCGTTCATCATCGTGGGCACGCTCGGCCCGTAGATGTCGGCGTCGAGCAGCCCGACCGTGGCCCCGAGCCGGTTGAGCGCGACCGCGAGGTTGGTCGCGACGGTCGACTTGCCGACCCCGCCCTTGCCCGACGCGACCGCGATCACGTGCTTCACGCCGTCGAGCGGCTTCTTGACGATCGGGCCGCCGTGGGGCTGCATCCCCGGGCCGGACATCCCCTTCACCGGGTCCGGCTTCTTCGGGGCGACGGGCCCTCCGGCGGGCTGGCCGTGGGTGTGGCCCGCCGGGCGACCCGCGACCTTCGGCGGCGCGCCGGCCGGCATCGCGTACACCTTGCCGGCGAACCCGAGCGCCCGGAGGTTGTGCTCGATCGCCTCCTGGATGCCCTGGCGGTCGGCGACGCCGTGCTCGACCTCGAAGTGGAGATCGTACACGAGGTCGTCCCCGCCAGCCCCGGCCTTGGTGCGGACGTTGCGGACCATCCCCGCGAGCCACACCGAACGCCCGGATACCGGGTCGCGGACCCGCGTCGCAGCGGGTTCGAGCAGGGCGGTCGGCGCGATGTCGGACATGAGGTGGCTCCCGCGGTCGTGTATCGACCCGAATCCCGCCCCGCCACGCCACCCCGTTGTCAATCGAGGCCGAGGCGGGCTACCCTCCGGCCATGTTCGGAACCGCAGTGGGGCTGGCCGTCGCCTGGCTCTCGACCCCGGCCCGCGCCGCCTGGCCCGAGGACGTGGACCTGTACAGCATGCTCGACCAGGAGGGCGAGCCGGTGCTCGACCGCGAGGTGCTGGGCACGAGCTACCGGCAGCTCGTGATGGAGCTCGGCACGATGGTCGCGAACAAGCCGATCACCCCGGCGAGCACCGTCGGGTTGTACGGGTTCGACGCGGATCTGTCCACCCAGTTCGTCCTGACCGAGGCCCGGGACCGGAAGGGCGAACCGAGCCCGTGGAACCGGGCGCACCGCGACGAAGACAGCGCCCCGTACGCGATCCTCCCCACCCTGACCGTTCGGAAGGGACTGCCGCTGTCGACCGAGATCGGCGCGAGCTTCGGGTGGATCGGCGGCTCGTCGACCGGCGTGATCGGCGGGTTCGGGCGGGTCGCGGTGTTCGAGGGGTACAAGCCGATCCCCGACGTGTCGCTCAAGCTCGGGTACTCGGGGTACGTCGGCAGCGATCAGCTCGACTGCGGCGCGCTCGACCTGTCGGTCACGATGGGCTCGACGTTCGCGGTCGGGCGGCTGCCGGGGGTCAACACCGGCGAGATCGCGCCGTGGGTCACGTTCACCACCCTCCGGGTCAGCGCGAACGCGACGATCGACGACGAGACCGAGAACGACATCGGCGCCCTCCGGTACTCGCGCACCCCGAAGGAAGAAGACGACGAGGCCCCGATCGCGATCCCGCAGGTCGGCGGCGGGGTCCAGTTCGTGTCCGGCAACGCCCACGTGCGGCTCGGCGCGTCGTGGGCGCCGGCGACGATCCCGACCGTCAGCACCGGGTTCGGGTTCACGTTCTAGGTGCCGGAGCTGCCCGAGCCGCCGGAGATCGGCACCATCGCGCTCGAGGCCACGGTCGACGCCGATCTGCGGACGGTCCGGGGCCGGATGACCGTCGACCCGGCGTTCGGGACCCTGCTGGTCGATCCACTGCGCCGGCTGCCGGATCCGACCGACGATCTCCAGGGCCAGCGCACGTTCCCGGGGCGACCGTCGCACGGCTCGGTCGAGTGGACCGTCGGGCCGGACGGGGTCGTGGCGTTCGAGGCCCACCTCCCGCGCAGGTTCGGCGCGATCGGGGCGACGACCCACGGATTGTTCGCCGCCGGCGGGTGGTATCCGCAGGTGGTCACCAGAGGAGGACTACCCACCGCGCGGTTCACCGTCGCGTTGACCGTCCCCGCCGGGGCGGCGGCCGCGGTGGGTGACGTGGTCGGAGACACCGTCGGCGACCGGATCGTCCGGTGGACCGGGATCGGGGAGCGCGTCGGGATCGCGGTCGTCCCGCGCCCGCACCTCACTCCGCTCGACGCCGGTGCGTCCGACGTGATCGTCCTGTCGCGCGGTCGGCCGCACCGGGCCGCGGTCCGCGAGCTCGGACGGGCGCTCGACCGCCTCCCGGTCCCGGTCGACGGGGTGATCGCGGTCGCCCCGCTCCGCCGGCGCCTGACCGCCCACGCCCCCGGGCTCGGGTACCTGTCGGACCGCGCGTTCCGCCTGACGCCGGGGTTCACGTTCGCCCACCGGATCGGCGTGGTCCGCGGGATCACCGCCGCGTTCGTCCCGGCCGCCGACCCGCTGGACCGGGAGCTCGCCGCCGCGGCCCAGGGCCAGGTGTACGCGGCGCGGGCCCGGAACCTCGACACCGGGCGGTTTCTCGGCGCGTTCCGGTGGGTGCCGCAGATCGACGCGATCCTGTCGAGCGAGCGGACCCCGTTCTACAGCGAGATCCTCGGGCGGGTCTGGCCGATCGACCCGGTCCGCGACGACCTGGTCGAGGTGTTCGACCCGCACGCGCCCGGGACGGCGGTCCTGGCCCAGCTCGACGATCAGTACGGGCCCGGGGTCGGGGCGCGGGTCGGGCTCGCGATCGCGGCCGGAGCGCCGGTCGACGAGGCCGCGCGGGCCGCCGGGGTCGATCCGGCCTCGATCGACGGCTGGCGTCGGGCGGTGCCGCGCCAGGACTACCGCCTGGCGGTGGTCGACGGCGCGGTGACGGTCGGGCGGCTCGCTCCGGACGACGCCCCCGACGAGACCGTGGTGGTGCGGGTCGACGGGGAGGACCACC
>JBEBJW010000516.1:0-5646 GCA_040079715.1 Myxococcota bacterium
CTGCATCCCGACGAGCTTCTTCGCCAGGGTGTTCGCCCGCAGCGTGTCCGACAGGACCCGGGTGGTGTGCGGACCGAGCCCGCGCGGCACCGGCCCGAGCGCTGTGAGGTAGTCGTGCATCACGTAGAAGTGGCGCGCCTCGTCGTGGGCCTGGGCGGTGGCGGCCAGCTTCGCCTCGAGCGGCTCCAGCCGGACCGCCAGGTCCGACGAGATCTTCCACGCCGCGAGCTCGCCCCACAGGATCACCGCGAACAGCCCCTGGAGCGCCGCCCGGGTCGCGGGGTCGAGGTGGATCCCGCCGTGGCGCGCGATCAGGGCCGGCAGCACCTCCTTGCCGTTCCACGCGAGGTCCTGGCCCTTGTGGTAGATCCGCTCGAGCTTCGCGGCGGACGCGGCCTCGGCGGCGGTCCGGGCGGCGTCGAACATCTCGAACGGCAGGTCGTCGACCGCGATCCCGCGGGCCTGGTCGCGCGCCCGGCGGCGTCCGCGGGAGGACAACAGCTTCGCTGCGGTGCTGCGGATCACGGCGACACCTCCGGGGTGGGGCCCCCCCACGACACGCTCTGGGTGGACGGCGCAGCGACCCGCCGGAACAGGTCGCGCAGGTCGCGGTACGACGCGTCGACGACGGCCCGGTCGGCGTCGGTCTGGGCGTACGCCAGCTCGACCACGAGGCCGTGCAGGCTGACCCGGACCAGCCGGGCCAGTCGATCCGGCGGCAGCACCGGGCCGTCGTCACCGCCCGCAGCCCCGCCCGCGAACGCGTCGCGGATCCCCGCCTCGAGCAGCGCGCCGGACTCGTCGTAGAACGCGAACAGGTCTGCCCGGAGCGGGGCGTGCTTGGTCGCGAGGCTCATCGTCTCGACCATGAACGGCGCCCACCCCTCCATGTCGCGGATCGTGGCCCACAGGGCGTCCAGCGCGTCGACCGCCGCGTCGAGCCCGCGGTCGCCCCGGCGGAACCGGTCGTCGAACCGGCGGTGGAGCTGGCGGAACGTGGCCCGCACCGCCTCGATCAGCAGGTGCTCCTTGCTGTGGAAGTGGTAGTGCAGCAGGCCCTTCGACACCCCGGCGGCCCGGGCCACCGTGTCCATCGACGCGCCCTCGTACCCGTTGCGCCCGAACATCCGGGCGGCGGCGTCGACGATCCGGTGGATCGACCGGGCCCCGCGGGAGCTGGTGGCGACGGGCGCAGGATCGCGATCGACGGGCTTCACGACGGCCTCCGCGGAGTTGAACTGGCCGGTCAGTACAAGTTCAGGGTGACCGAGCCGGAGCCGCCTGTCAAGCCGCGCGGTACGCTGGTCGGGGAGGGGGACCGGTGGAGATCGAGTTCGTGTTCGACGTGGTGTGCCCGTTCGCGTACCTGGCCTCGACCCGGGTGGGCGCGCTCGGGGTGCAGGTCCGGTGGTCTCCGGTCCTGCTCGGCGGCCTGTTCCGGGCCCACGGCGCGCCGTCGGATCCGAACGCGGTGATGCCGGCGGCGAAGCAGCGGTGGACCCGGACCGATCTGGCGCGCCAGGCGGCGGTGCTCGGGGTGCCGGTCCGGTTCCCGGACGCGCACCCGCGGCGGACGGTCGACGCGATGCGCCTGCTGGTGGGGGCGCCCGAGGGGCTGCTCCCGGCGCTCGCGGCCCGCCTGTACCGGGCGTACTGGGTCGACGGGGACGACGTGGCCGATCGGGCGGTGCTCCGCGCGATCGGGCTCGAGTTCGGGCTCGACGCCGACGTGATCGTCGACGATCCGGCGGTCAAGGCGGCCCTCCGGGCGCGGACCGACGCGGCGGCGGCCCGGGGCGTGTTCGGTGTGCCGTCCACGATCGTCGGCGACGAGGTGTTCTGGGGCGCGGACCGCCTCCGGTTCGTCCGCCGGGCGCTCGGGCTCCCGGACGCGCCGGCGCCGGGGGTCCCGGCTGCGCCGTCGCGGCCGCCGGCGACGATCGAGTGGTTCCACGACGTGGCGAGCCCGTTCAGCTACCTCGCGTCCACCCGGGTGGCGAAGCTCGCGGCGGACACGGGCGCGACGCTGATCCGGCGGCCGATCCTGCTCGGGGCGCTGTTCCGCGACGTGGGGACGCCCGAGGTGCCGCTGTTCACGTTCTCGACCGCGAAGCAGGCGTACGTCCACGCGGATCTCCGGCGGTGGGCGGCGTGGTGGGACGTGCCGATCCGCTGGCCGTCGACGTTCCCGATCCGGTCGCTGATCGCGCAGCGGGTGGCGGTCGCCGAGCCGGCCGCGACCGACGCGCTGTACCGCGCGGCGTGGGTCGACGATCGGGACGTGTCGACCGCCGACGGGGTGCGGGCGGTGCTCGACGGCGCTGGGTTCGACGGAGCGGCCCTGGTGGCCCGGACGTCCGACCCGGCGATCAAGGACCGCCTCCGCGCCGACACCGAGCGCGGGCGGGACCTCGGCGTGGTCGGTGTCCCGACGTTCGTGGTCGACGGGGCGCTGTTCTGGGGCCAGGACCGGCTGGACCACGTCGACCTGGCCGCGCGGGGCTATGGGTTCGACCCGGTATCAGTCCGCTGAACTCGCCCGCGGACCCGCCGAGAGGGCCGTCCGAGACCACGGTGGTCTCGGGGGACGGAATGGCGACCAGCTTGCGGACCTGGATGTTCGTCGGTGCGGGCCTGAGCGCGGTGCTGTTCGGCGCGGGCGGCGTGCTCGGCCATCGGTTCAGCGCCGAGGCCGACCTCGCCCGGAGCGAGATGGTGCTCGTCACCTCCGCCCTGCGGAACCACCTCGAAGCCGACATGATGCACGACGGGATCCGCGCCGACGTCCTCGACGGGTTCTTCACCGGCCGGTGGCACCCCGAGCAGCGCGCCGCCACGTTCGACCGGTTCACCGATCACGCCGCGTGGATCCGTCGGGTGATGGACGAGAACGTCGCGCTGCCGCTCGATCCGGAGATTCACCAGCTCCTGATCGACGCCCGGCCGGCGCTCGACGCGTACGTCGCGGCAGGGGAGTCGCTGACCCGGGCCGCGCTCGACGACCCCGAGACGGCGGTCGCGCGGTACGCCGAGTTCGAGCAAGCGTTCGAGGCGCTCGAGGTCAAGAACGATGCGGTGAGCGATCAGCTCCAGCGCGCGGTCGAGTCGACCCGGACCGAGTCGGACACGGCCTCGGCCCAGGCGATGTGGACCCAGTGGATGGTCGCGGCGCTCGGGGTCGGGATCACCCTCGCGGTGGGCTGGTTCCTGAGCCAGCGGATCGTCGGGGAGCTGGCGGCGGTGGCCGCGGTGGCCGAGGGGCTGGCGGTGGGGGAGTTCGGGCTCGAGCCGCCCGTGAGCTCGATCCGCGAGCTGGCCGCGCTGTCCGACACCGTCCGGCGGACCCGCGACCTGCTGGAGGGGATGATCGGCGCGCTGGACGCGCAGGTCGATGCGGCTGGATCCGGCGATCTGACGCGGCGGGAGGACGCGGACCAGTACTGCGGGAGCTTCCGCACGCTGGTCTCCGGGATGAACCGGATGCTCGACTCGCTGTCGCAGCCGATCCAGGCGGTGAGCGCCGGGGCGTCGGGCGTGGCCCGGCGGGCGCACGAGATCCGCGGCAGCAGCCAGGCGATCGCGAACGGGGCCGCCGAGCAGGCCGCCGCGCTCGAGCAGACCGCGGCGTCGATGGAGCAGATCTCCGGGATGACGAAGCACAACGCCGAGTCGACCCGCAAGGCGACCGAGCTGACCGTGCGGACCCGGGCCGCCGCCGTCGACGGCGACCGGATCATGCACGAGATGGTCGCGTCGATGAGTGCCATCAAGCAGTCCGCCACCGACACGGCCGAGATCGTCCGGAACATCAACCAGATCGCGTTCCAGACGAACCTGCTGGCCCTGAACGCCGCGGTCGAGGCCGCGCGCGCCGGCGAGGCCGGGCGCGGGTTCGCGGTGGTGGCCGAGGAGGTCCGGAACCTCGCGCTCCGCAGCAAGGAGGCCGCGCAGCGGACCGAGGCGCTGATCAACCGGTCGGTCAGCCAGGTGACCGAGGGCGAGGTGTTGACCGTCCGGGTCAAGGCGCAGCTCGGCGACATCGTCCAGTCGATCGGCCAGGTCAGCCAGATCGTGGCGGAGATCGCGTCCGCGAGCGAGGAACAGGCCCGCGGGGTGACCGAGGTGACCCGCGCGGTCACCCACATGGATCAGGTGGTCCAGCAGTCCGCCGCTGGCGCCGCGCAGTCGTCGGAGGGCGCGAACGAGCTCGCCGGGCGGGCGCAGGAGATGGCGGACGCCGTCGCCCGGTTCCGGGTCAACGACCGGCCGGCGTCGGGCGAGCAGCGCCTCCGCCGCGCGTCCTGAGGGCGATCGCCGTCGCCGCTACCAGGTGACGACCGCGGCCGCCCCGAGCCCGACCGTCGCGACCGCCCCGGCGACCGACGCGATCCCGAGCACGTTCGTCCGGGTCCGCAGCGCGGGGAGCGCGTCGAGCGGTGTGTCCGGATCGGCCCAGGTCGCGCGGGTGTACCGACCGAACCCGTACGCCACCCCGGTCGCGGCCGCGGTCGCCGCAGTGGCCACGACCAGCGGGGCCCGCCGGGTCGCGGGGGTCGGCGTCACCGCGTCGTAGGTCGGCAGGGGCGCGTGCTGCGGGCGGTACACCGACCACCGGACCCGCCGCCCGTCGACGAGCTGGACCAGCGCCGGCCACGCCTCCGGTCGGTCGGTCGTCGCCTGGCCGTCGATGTACAGCGTGCCCTGCCGCGGAGACGGGACCGGGCGGGTCGACCCGGCCTCGACGTCCATCGCGAGGTAGTCCTGCGCGACCGGCGACCCGGCGGGCGCCAGATCGTCCGGCAGGCGGTACCCCGGATCGAGCGCCCGGGCGGCGGCGAACGCCCGGACCGCGTCCACGTCGCGCTCGCCGAACTTCCGCAGGCCCTCCACCCGGTGGAGCCGCGCCACCACCGTCACCGGCGGGACCTCCGACAGGCACGGGACTTCCTCGCGGATCGCGTCCGACCGCGCGAGGAACGCGGGGATGTCCAGCTCGACCAGCGCGCCCTCCGCCGCGGCGAGCTCCCGCGCGAGGTCGTCGGCGGACGTCGGCGCGCAGGCCGATGCCCACCCGATCGCCAGCCACGCGAGCTCAGCACCCACCGTCGTCTCCGCCGGCGGTGGGGTCGCAGCCGCCGCGGTACTCGTCGCCGTCGTTCGCGCCGCCGCCGTCGCTGTCCCACCGGGTCGGGTCGGTCGCGGTGACCTCGACCTCGAACCCGTCGTCGAGGCCGTCCCAGTCGGTGTCCGGCAGATCGTCGTCGGTGTCGGCGTCGCGCTCGTCGTGGTCCGACAGCCCGTCGCCGTCTCGATCGCCGGGGGCGCTGCACGGGGGATCGTCGCCGCCGGGCCCCCCGCCACCGCCACCGCCGTCGTCGTCGTCGTCGTCGTCGTCGTCGCCGCCGTCCCGCCGGTCGGCGAGCAGCGGGCAGTCGTCGCACCGGTCGCCGATCCCGTCGTGGTCGACGTCCCCGGTCGGGAGGGGATCGTCGGGGCACAGATCGGCTCCGTCGCCCACCCCGTCGTGGTCGGCGTCCGGGACCTCGGACCCGTCGGTGCCGGTGCTGGGATCGGGGTCGCTGGTGCCGTCGACCGGTTCGACGTCGGTCGCGTCGGACGAGGCGGGGACCGGTTCGTCGACGTCCC
>JBEBJW010000517.1:0-5637 GCA_040079715.1 Myxococcota bacterium
ATCAAAAATAGCCTTGGTAGGTATGGACCACGCGGTCCGACCGCTCGGTTCGACGTCTCGGTCCAGAGGATCCCACGATGCCCACCCGCCGCTGGGACAGCCTGGACGCCGACCGGAAGGCCGCCCTGCTCGCCGCCGCCGCCGCCGAGTTCGCCGCCCACGGGTACGTCGCCGCCAGCTTCGCCCGGATCCTGGCCCGCGCCGGCACCTCGAAGGGCGCCGTCTACTACTACTTCGAGGACAAGGCGGACCTGTACGCCACCGTGGTGACCGACACGATCGGCCGGTTCGTCGCGCACTGCGGCGCTCCCCCCGCGGTCACCGACGCCGCGTCGTTCTGGGACGCGGTGGCGGCGATGACCCGCCGCGCGATGCGGTACTACCGGATCGATCCGCACATCGCCGGCGTGATCCGGAGCCTGGCGACGGACGGGCTCGCGGTGGCGCCGGTGGCCGAGATCCGCGCGTTCTCCGACCGGTGGTTCGGGGCCCTGGTCGAGGTCGGGCAGGCGCTCGGCGCCGTCCGGGCCGACCTGCCGCCCGGGCTCCTGCTGTCGATCGCCACCGGGATGTCCCAGGGGGTCGACGTGTGGCTCGCAGACCACGTGGCCGCGCTCGACGACGACGCCCTCGACGCGATCGCGGCCGAGGTGACCGACCTGTACCGGCGGATGGCCGCCCCGTCCCGCTCCCCGCGCTCCGGCGCGCCCACCGAGGAGGCTCCGTGACCGTTCCGATCCCGAGACCCCGCGGAACCAGCCTCGGCGCGGTGATCCGCCTGTCGCGCGACCCGCTGGCCGCCCTGGACGACCTCCGCGCCGAGTGCGGCGACACGTGGCTCGTCGAGCTGCCGTTCATGAGCACCGTGGTGTTGTCGGACCCCGCCGCGATCCACACCGTGCTGGTCAAGGACTTCCGCCACTACCGGAAGGACTTCTTCACCCGCCAGCTCACCCCGGTCCTCGGCGAGGGGCTGTTGCTGTCCGAGGGCGACACCTGGCGACGGAACCGGCGGCTCGCCCAGCCCGGGTTCCACGCCGCCGCGATCCGGGGCTACGCCCGGGCGATGGCCGAGCTGACCGAGTCGGCGATCGACGGGTGGGGACCGCGGCGGGAGCTCGATCTGCACGCCGAGATGATGCAGCTCACCCTCCGGATCGTCGCCCGGACCCTGTTCGGCCACGAGATCCGCGACGAGGCGGAGGTCGTCGGCGCCGCGCTGGACGTGTTCATGGAGACCCACCGGGGCGTCGCGAACACCGGGTTCATGCTGCCGCCGTGGCTCCCGACCCGCAGCAACCACCGCCACGCCGCCGCGGTGGCCGCGGTCGACCGCGTGGTGTACCGGATGATCGACCAGCACCGGGCGGACCCTGACCCGAACACGCTCCTCGGGATGCTGATCGCCGCGACGGACGACGCGGGCGGCCTGTCCGACCGCGAGCTGCGCGACGAGGCCGTGACCCTGCTGATGGCGGGCCACGAGACCACCGCGGTCGCGCTGACGATGGCGCTGTACCTCGTGTCGCAGCACCCGAACGTCGAGGCGAGGCTCCAGGCCGAGGTCGACGCCGTCCTCGCCGACCGCGCGCCCGGCCTCGCGGATCTGCCGCAGCTGCCGTACGTCCGCGCGGTGATCTTCGAGGCGATGCGCCTGTACCCGCCGGTGTGGTCGGTCGGGCGGGAGGCGCTGTGCGACACGGTGATCGGCGACCACGCGATCCCGCGGGGCACCCACCTGTGGATCGCCCAGTGGCTGACCCACCGAGACCCGAGGTGGTTCGCCGACCCGCTCGCGTTCCGCCCCGAGCGGTGGCTCGACGGGACGCTCGAGCGGTCGGTGCCGGACGGCGCGTTCTTCCCGTTCGGGGCCGGTCCGCGGGTCTGCATCGGCAAGCGGTTCGCCGAGCTCGAAGCGATCGTGGTCCTGGCCGCGATCGCCCGCCGGTACGCGGTCCGCCTCGCGCCGGGCGAAGCGCTGCGCCTGTCGCCGTCGATCACCCTCCGACCGGAGGGCGGGCTGCGGCTGGTCGCGACCGCCCGCGATCCGATCCGCCGCGCCGCCTGATCGCGCCGACCCCGACCGATCGGGCGGACCGGCCCGGCTCCCGCGCTCGGGGGCGAGGAGCCGACGCTCGCCCCGCCAGAGTGGTAGGAACGGTCCAGCGGGGATCGGCACCGACAACGTCGACCGTGGAGGGGATCGTGAGCCGACCGGAGCACGCGCTGCCGGTGCCGGGCGCTGCGAACGCCGCGCTCGTGGCAGGGGTGGCGGCGACCGCGCTCGGGCTGCTCGCCGTCGCGGCGAACGCGTCTCCCGGGGCGCTCGTCGGGGTGGCGATCGCGTACGCGGCGGTGTTCCAGCTCGGGTTCGCCCTGCTGCACGAGGCGGCCCACCGCAAGCTCCACCCGGATCCCAGGATGAACCGGGCGCTCGGGCTGGTGGTCGGCACGCTGTTCGGGATGTCGGTGACGATGTTCGGGATCACCCACTGGTCGCACCACCTGAAGAACCGGGCGGACGAAGAGGCGTACGACCAGGTGGGCCCCGGCGAGGTCCGGTGGAAGAAGGCGATCGGGTGGTACGGGATGCTGCTCGGGCTGTGGTACTGGGTGATCTGGCCGGCGAACCTGCTGATCCTGGTGGCGCCCGGCCCCGCGTCCCGGCTGGCCCGGCGGATCCGGATCGCGGACGCGGTGTTCGACGCGCCTCCGGCCACCCTCCGCGCGATCCGGGCCGAGCTGCTCGGGTGGGCGGCGGCGGTGACCGCGGTGGCGATCGCGGTCGGGCCGGCGGCCCTGGCGCTGCAGGTCGCGGCGGCGTGGGTCTGGAGCTCGTCGAACTACGTCGAGCACGCGTACGCCCCGCGCGACGTGGCGACCGGGGCGTTCGATCTGCGCGCCCCGCGGCTGTGGTCCGCGCTCAACCTCCACCGCGAGCTCGACCGGACCCACCACCGGTGGCCGGACGCGCCGTGGACCCACCTCCCCCGCCTGTCGAGCGGCACCGACGGCGCATGGCTCGCCCACTGGCTCGGTCAGTGGCGCGGTCCGGTCCGCGCGCCCGCGCCGGGCCCGCGCCCGCTCGCGGTGATCCCCGAGACCCCCCTCCCGTGACCCCGACGATCCTGCTCGTCGGCGGTCGGACGCCGGTCGCCCTCGATCTCGCGCGGCAGCTCGGCCGGGCGCGGGCCCGGGTCGTGGTCGCCGACGTGTTCCGCCACACGCTGTGCGCCGAGTCGCGGTTCGTGTGGCGTGCCCAGCGGATCCCCTCCCCGCGGCTCGAGCCGGACCGGTGGCTGGCCGCGCTCTGCGGGCTGATCCGCGCCGAAGGCGTCGATCTGGTGGTCCCGACCGGCGAGGACGTGTTCTGGGTGGCCCGGGATCGCGGCGCGCTCGGGGTCCCCGCCACCACCGGCGCGTACGACGTGCTGGTGGGCCTGCACGACAAGGTCACGTTCGCCGCCCGGATCCGCGGCCTCGATCGGCCGGGGATCCGCGCCCCCGGCACCTGGCCCGCCGAGGTCGCCGCCGAGCGGGCCCGCGAGCAGGACGTCGTGCTCAAGCCGCGGAGCTCGCGGTTCGGCAACGGGGTGTTCGTGGTCCGCCGCGGAGAGCGCCCGCCCGAGGTGGACGTCGGCCGGTACCTCGTCCAGGAGCGGGTGATCGGCCGCGAGGTGTCGTCGCTGTCGTGGATCCGCCACGGGGTCGCGGTCGGCCACGTCGTGTACGAGCCGCTGGTGCGGTTCCCGACCGGTCCGGCGGTCTGCGCGCGCCCGGTGTTCGACCCGGCGACCCGCGAGCGCCTGCGGGCGGTGGCGGAGTCGCTCGGCACCGACGGCGCGGTCGGGCTCGACGCGATCGTCGAGGCCGACGGCACGGTGGTCCCGATCGAGTGCAACCCCCGGCTCACGTCCGGGGTCCACTTCCTGCCGGACCTCGGCGAGCTGGTGCTCGGCGCCGAGCCGACGTCGGTCACCGCTGCGGATCGACCGCGGATGATCGCGCTCGCGACGGTGATGCTCGGCTGGCGCCGCCCGTCGGCCTGGCGGTCGATCGCGAACGCCCGCGACGTGGTGTGGGACGCGGACGACCCGTGGCCGTTCTTCGCCCAGCCCGCGACGATGTGGGAGCTCGGCACGGTCCGGCGGCGCACCGGGGTCACGATCCGCGAGGCGGCGAGCGAGCTGACCCGGTTCGACGGCTGAGCCGCCGCCGATCCGCGGGCGGTGACGATCCGTCGACGATCCGCTCGGGCTCCGAGCGCGGAGCGCCGCGCTCAAATATGCGGCACGGCCGGAGGTCACGTGGTCGTTCCGTTCCTGTCGTGGCTGGTCGCGTGCCCGAAAGGCCCCGCTGGGGTCCCCACGCCGGGTCCGACGGCCGACTCCGCCCCGCCGCGGCTGGTGGTGCTGGTGGTGGTCGACCAGCTCCCGATCCGGCTGCTCGACGCGACGAAGGAGTGGTTCACCGGTGGGTTCTCCCGCCTGACCGGCCCGACCGCCTGGACCGGCGTCGGTCACTACGCCCACGCGACCACGTTCACCTGCCCGGGCCACGCCACGCTGTCGACCGGCGCGGCCCCGTCGGTGTCCGGGATCGTCAGCAACGACTGGGTCGCGGACGGCAAGCCCCAGTACTGCGGCGACGCAGCGCTGCTGCGGGTGCCGACCCTGGCGGACCAGGTCGCCGCCGCCGGGGGCTCGGTCGGGTCGATCTCGCTGAAGGACCGCGGCGCGATCATGCTCGGCGGCTCGCACGCCAACCTGGTCGCGTGGTGGGACAAGAAGGCGCTCCGGTTCACCCCGCCGCTCGACGACCTCGACCCTGCGCCCTACCTGGCCAGCCCGTGGACGGCCAGCCACCCCGAGGCGTACGCCGCCCGGATGCCGGACGCGGGGCCGACCGAGGCGGACCCCGGGATCGGGACCACGTTCCCCCACCCGGCCGTCGCCGACCAGCCCGGCGCGTTCCTGTTCACCCCGTTCGCCGGTTCGGCCCTGACCGACGCGGCGATCGCGACGGTCGACCGGCTCGACCTCGGCGCAGACGACACCGCCGACCTGCTGACCGTCTCGTACAGCCAGATCGACTACATCGGCCACGCGTTCACGTCCGAGAGCTGGGAGGCGCTCGACGGGATGGTGCGGCTCGACGCCGATCTCGCGCGGCTGTTCGCGCACCTCGACCAGAAGGTCGGCGCAGACCGGTACACGGTGTTCCTGTCGGCCGATCACGGCTCGACCCCGACCGGCGGCGCGCGGGTGCCGTACCCGCAGGTCGAGGAGGCCGCGAAGGCGGTCCTCGCCGCGCGGGGCGTCGCCGGGGAGGTCGCGTGGGACAGCCCCTCCCTGTGGCTCCCGCCCGAGGTCCGGACCGATCCGGCGGTCCGCGGCCCGCTGGCGATCGCGGTCGCCGAGGCGATCCGCGCGATCCCCGGGATCGGCGGCGCGTGGGCGTGGAAGGACCAGCCGGTGGACGGGCCGTACGCCGACGCGGTGAACCTGTCGCTCGATCCGGACCGGTCCGGCGACGTGTACGTGCTGCTCGCGCCGGGCGCGCTGTACGACGACCCCGGGGACCCCGGGAAGGGCACGAGCCACGGCACCCCGTACGACGACGACACCCGGGTGCCGA